>DYIS01000057.1:9342-11480 GCA_020723545.1 Ktedonobacter racemifer | reverse complement strand
CGGCCATCCCCGAGGTCTGCGCCTGGATCAACGACAAGAGCCTTTCCCTGGAGGTCGCCTCCGTCCAGGAGCCTCTGGGCAACGCCGTCTACACTGTCCTGGCCGAGCCCATCACCGGCAAGACCGTGGCCGTCTTCGGCGATGGGCCGGCGGGCCTGAACGCCACCGGCGTGGCCCGGGCCTCTGGTGCCGGTACGATTTTCCTGGTTGGGAAACACGATTTCCGGCTGGGCATCGGCAAGCAGATGGGTGCCAGCGTCGTTTTCAACGTGCAGGAGCCCGGCACCGATGTGGTCCCCTCCATCCTGGCTGCCACCGACGGCGTGGGGGTGGACGTGGTCCTGGAGATGACCGGCAATCCCCAGGCCATAAACCAGGGCTTCCAGGTCTTGCGCAAGGGCGGGCGCTTCTCCGCTTTCGGGATACCATCCAACCCGGTGGAACTGGATTTAAATAATGTTTTGATCTTCAAAGGCGCGCGGATACTGGGGATCAACGGCCGGCTCATGTGGGACACCTGGTACCAGATGGCTGGCCTCCTCGCCTCGGGCAAGCTGGACCCCCGGCCGGTCATCACGCATCAGATCCGCCTGGAGGACTACCAGGAGGGCTTTGCCCTCATGATGTCCAAGGAGCGCAACGTGGGCAAGGTCGTGATGTTCCCGTAGCTCCCATGTCTTGGGTAGCCCTGGGCTCTCGCGCCCAGGACAGAAAGCCTATTCCACCCCCTCAGGAGGAGGATATCTATGGCAGACAAGCTCGCCTTTATCGCCGAGGACACGGAGAGCCTCGCTCAGCAGGGTCTGAAGATCAACATCCGCACCATCGGCTCGGCTTGCGGGCCATGGATGGTGGTGGACGGCAAGCGGGTGCTGAATTTCTGCACCAATAACTACCTGGGGCTGGCAGATCATCCCAGAATGAAAGAGGCGGCCAAGGCGGCCATCGACAAATGGGGCGTTGGGCCCGCCGCTGTCCGCTCTATCGCCGGCACCCTGGAGCTGCACCTGCAACTGGAGAAGCGGCTGGCCGCGTTCAAGGGTGTGGAGGACGCCTTGTACGTCCAGTCCGGCTTCTGTGCCAACCAGGCGGTCATCCCGCCCCTGGTGGGCAAGGAGGACGTGATCTTCTCCGACCGGCTGAACCACGCCTCCATCATCGACGGCTGCCGTCTCTCCGGGGCCAAGATTCTGGTCTACGAGCACTGCGACCCGGCTGACGCCGAGCGCGTGATCAGGGAAAACCGGCCTAACTTCCGCCGGGGCCTGCTCATCACCGATGGGGTCTTCAGCATGGACGGCGATGTGGCACCTCTAGATAAGCTCTACCGGGTCGCCGAGCGTTACGGCGTCCTCACCATGGTGGACGATGCCCACGGTGAAGGGGTCCTGGGGCGTGGCGGTCGCGGCATCGTGGACCACTTCGGCCTCCACGGTAAGTTTGATGTGGAGATGGGCACGCTGTCCAAGGCTTTCGGCGTGGTGGGCGGGGTCCTGGCCGGCAAGAAGATCATTATAGATTATCTGCGACAGAAGGCTCGCCCCTTCCTCTTCTCCAGCGCGGTCACGGCGGCGGATACCGCGGCTTGCCTGGCCGCCGTGGACCTCCTGGAGGAGTCCACCGAGCTGGTGGATAGGCTCTGGGAGAACACCCGTTACTTCAAGGCAGAGATGAAGGGTCTCGGCTTCGACACCGGCCCGAGCGTAACCCCCATCACTCCGGTGATGCTGGGCGAGGCGCCGGTGGCCATGCAATTCTCCCACCGGCTCTTTCAGGAAGGACTCTTCGCCATGGCCCTGGGCTTCCCCACCGTGCCCAAGGGCAAGGCCCGCATCCGCGTCATGGTCTCCGCCTCCCACAGCCGGGCCGACCTGGACAAGGGACTGGAGATCTTCAAAAAGGTCGGGAAAGAAACCGGGGTCATCTAAGGCCGGTAGGCTGGGGTTTCTCTGCTACAGCCGTGTCAGCCACTCCGGCACCTTGACCTCACCCTGAGGCGCGTCCCGAGGCGCGTAGGGCTTCAGGTCGATGATCGGGGTTCCGTTCAGGGCGTCCAGCCCCAGCACCTTTAAGACGTTCCCCCGGCGTTCCAACAGCCGCACTGTGGAGGCAGCCAGCGGGTTGGGCCGGTACCGGGT
>DYIS01000057.1:0-9332 GCA_020723545.1 Ktedonobacter racemifer | reverse complement strand
AGAAGGGGCATATCCTGCCGGTCCTTGGGGCGGATCTTCATGATCGCCTTCTTGTCCTCCGGTACCCGGTGGAGCCAGAAGATCACCATGACGTGAGAGAACTCCTCCAGCCCATCCAGGGCCGGCGCCCACCTTTCTGCAATGACCAGCCGTGACTCCACATCTTCCCAGCCCCAATCTCGAAATTCGGTGACCTCGTTTTCGACAACCCCTATGGCTTCCAGACAGATGGGGTGCTCCCGGTCTACCCTAACCATCTTTGGACCTCCCACGAATAAGTGCCCATACTACTTGGCCGAACTGGCTCACCCGGCAAAATAGGGAATGATAAATCGCACCAGGCAGATCACGTCTAGTGCCAGGAGTGCCAGGTAAAGCAAGGCGAATGCCATCTTCTTTTCCAGCCAGGCGATGGCGGTGAAAACGACGGTTCCTCCTGCCCCTACCGCCAAAAGCGAGCGGGCCCGGGCCTGCCAGGCAATCCAGAGCCAGCCCAGTATCTGGGCCATCAGGAAAAGCAGGGGCCGGGAGAATAGCTCATCCAGTCCGACGACGAAGAACAGGCCCAGGGGTATGATCGCCGGGAAAAGATACCGCCCCTGGGACTGGTCGAAGGTCAGATTGTACTGCACCATCCCGCCGAAGATCAAGAGGAAGCTCAAAGCCAGGAGCCCCAACCCCCATTTTTGCATCGAGGACAGCCCGGCGAAACGCCTTACCAGATAGATGATCAAACCAAGGGAGGCCAGGGCGCACAGTAAGAAGAGCGCCAGATATATCCGGTTGTCCACCAAAAGCCCCATCCACCCGAACTGCGCCCAGAAGCTCTTAAAGGTCACTGTGATGAACTTCACCGCCGCCGGCCAGCCCAGCACCGTCCGGGGCTGGCCCATCACCACCAGGTCGTGGCGGGCACGGCCCAGGAGGTCGAAGTCGCCGTAGACCTGTGCGTTGCGCCAGAACCACCACCCGCCGATGGCCAGGCTCAGGGCAAAAATGCCTGCCAGGGCACCCGCCGACTGCCGGAGGTCCCTCTTGCCAGTCCACCAGCGTCCGGCCTCGGCGGCGGCCATGATCGCTGCCGCCACGTACACGGTCACCTTGGTCAAAAGCCCCAGGCCGAAGAGCAGCCCCATTACTACCACGTAGCGCCGTACGGGTATCTCGTCTTTCAGCCTCTTGATGGAGAAGAGCACCAGCGCCGACAGCACCAGCTCGGCCAAGGTGTCGTTGTTCACCGCCGCGGTCATGGCGATGTGCATGGGCACCGTGGCGGCGAAGGCCGCCGTGCCCAGGGCGTAGGCCTCCCGGTCGGGGAAGATCTCCCTGGCCGTGGTGTAGGCCGTCACCAGCACCAAGGCCCCCAGGAGGACGGAAACTAAGCGCAGGAGGATCACCCGAGAGTTCAGCGGGAGGGTTTCTGATACCCTGTAAATGGGCAGAGCCAGGAGGTAGAAGAGCGGTGGCTGGTGGAACTCGTAGCGCACTCCGTCGATAGACATGCCGTCGGGGAACTTGGCCGCTTTAAGGCGCTCCAGTTCCCCGGCATTGTAGTCTCCTGCTTGCAGGATCGGTAGTTGGCCGGCGGTGGCCAGGTGCACGATGTAGTTGTAGTGGGCCGGCTCGTCCGGGGTCTCCCACTTGGGGGTGCCCACGGCGTAGGCGGTTCCCAGGATGAGATAGGACGCCACCAGCCCGGCCAGGGCGAGCCTATTGGCCATAAAGGCCCCGCCAATCGTTCAGGCGCACCTGGAGCACATCGCGGAGATTGCGCAGGCTATCCTTGATGGGGTTGACCTTGCTGTCCCGGGAGTAGTACCATTCCACCGGGACCTCCTTGACCTTGTAACCCCTTTTGACCGCCAGGAAAAGGACCTCAACGTCGAACCCGGTCACCGCCGGTCCCTTCACCGTGGCGCCGGCCACGCTGTAGAGCCTGGTGCGGTTGAAGAGGTCTTTGGCCGCCTCGGTGCGATAGCACTTGAAGCCGCACTGGGTATCCTTGAATCCCGCCCCGATGAAAAGGCGGACGATCTGCCTGAATCCCCAACTCATCAGGCGACGATGCCACGGGAAATTGTGGCGGACCGTCCGGGAGCCGATTGATAGGTCATACCCGCCGCTCAGGGGAGGCAAGAGTTTGTCCAGTTCCTGGATGGGCATGGATAGGTCCACGTCGCAGTGAAAGACGTTCTCCCCGCGGGCCGCCAGGACGCCGGTGCGCACGGCGTAGGCCTTTCCCTGATGGGGATTCTTTAAGAGCGAGATGCGCTGCTCCTCTCGCTGGAAGCCCTCGGCGATGTCGGCCGTGTCGTCCTCGCTGCCGTCGTCCACTATGATGATCTCCCAGGGATAGGTCTGCCCTTCCAGGTATGCCATAACCTTCGGCAGGTTCTCGGGGAGCCGCCTGGACTCGTTGTACACCGGGATGACTATGGTCAAGTAAGGACGCTCTTCGACGGTGCCACCTCCCACCTGGGCCAGCCTCCCTCTATCCCCTGGAAAGGATCGTCTCCAGGTACTCGTCAGAGACCCGTTTGCTTGCCTGTACCTCTCGCCGGGCCTTCAAGAGCCTGGGCACGTGCAATAGTCCGGTCATCTGGCCCCGTAGCCGGGCCCGAGCCGCCGCCTCTCGAAAATGCAGGAATGACTCCCAGGCCAAGCGGAGCTGAGCCCTGACCATCGCCGGCCAGTGCTTTCGGAGCAGGCTCGCGGGCACGTCTTTTGCCAATACGTAAATGAAGTTCCGGCCGCAGTAGTAGCTGGCGGTGGGGCCTCCCCCGGTGGCGCTCAGCTTGTGATAGACCACCGCCCTGGGCACGTAGATGCAGCGATAGCCGGCCAACTGAGCCCGCCAGGCCAGGTCCACGTCCTCCACGGAGAAGAAGAAGGCCTCATCCAGGAGGCCCGTCTGGTCGAGCAGCGTGCGGCGGTAGGCTGCTGCGCCGCCGCAGGGCCCGAACACCCACTCCTCCTGCTGGTACTGCCCGGAATCCCGCTGCCATACCCCTCGATTTCCGGGCACGCCGTCCGGGCCGTAGAAGTCTCCCGCCGAGTTGATGACGTCCCGCCGATCGTAGAGGAGCATTTTAGAGGCGGCCATCCCCGCCTCGGGGTGTTGGCTCAGGGCAGCGACCAGCTCCGCCAGCCAGTTCGGGTCGGCCTCGGCATCATTGTTCAAGAGGGCGATGACGTCTCCCTGGGCGGCCCGGATCCCCTCGTTCGCCCCGCCGGCGAAGCCCCGATTGACCGGTAGCCTGACGATCTTGACCTGGGGATACCCTCTTTCCACCAAGGCCACCGACCCATCGGAGGAGGCGTTGTCCACGACGATGACCTCCCGGTGGTCATAGGTCTGGCGGCAGAGCGAATCCAGGCAAGCCAGCAGGTGCCTCTCGCCGTTCCAGTTGGGGATGATCACGGAGACCAGCGGTGGCATGGGCTAGGTCCCTTTCACAAGCCCGGCCCAGTTGCTCACCACAAAGTCTTCCAGGGCCTCCTTCCACGGGCGCAGGGTGATGCCCAGGGCCTTTTCGGCACAGTAGTTGCGTAATTGGCCGTTCAAGGGTGGCCGGGAAGCCCGCACGTATTCCTTTGAGCTGATAGGCCTCACCGGGATATGCTCCCTGCCGGTGAGGAACATGATCTCCCGGGCCCACTCGTAGCGGGAGCAAGCGCCGGAATTGGTGAGGTGGTAGATGCCGTATTGTGGTTGCCGGACTAACTGGGCCAATGCCTGGGCCAGGTCCTTGGCGTAGGTGGGAGAGGCGATCTCATCATCCACCACGGACAGGCTACGCTGCTCGTCGGCCCGACGGATCATCTTGCGCACGAAGTTGTCGCCCCCCTCACCATAGAGCCAGGAAATACGGACGATATAGAACTTGAGAGTGAGCATCTGGACGTACTGTTCCCCTGCCAGCTTGGACCGCCCGTAGGCGTTAATGGGGTTCGGCTGATCGAACTCCAGGTAGGGGCCGGTCTTGGTGCCATCGAAGACCTCGTTGGTGCTGATGTACACCATGGCTGACCCGGCCCGCTGGCAGGCCAAGGCGACGTTTTGCGTTCCCAGGGCATTTACCTGGTAGGCCGTATCGGGGTCCGTCTCACACCCATCCACGTTGGTGAACGCGGCGCAGTGGATCACCACCTCGGGCTGCAGGTCGGTGATGACCTGGCTTGTCTGCCGGTAGTCGGTGATGTCCATCTCCGGGAGGTCGAAATTGAAGATGGTCTCCTTGGCCAGGGCCAAGCCCAAGGCCCGGCCCAATTGCCCCTTGCTCCCCGTGATCAGGACGCGCATGAGCGTGCCTCGCTCTCCCACTCGTTCTCGGGCAGAGTGTATCACATAATCCCGGGCAAGTCTAGCAGGGCCATCTTCAAGCAGGGGTGCTGGGGCGTAGAGGTGTTGGGGTGCTCGCCCCTGCTCCTCCGCACCTCTGCACCCCAGCACCTCGGTCTTCCCTGTACAGCCCATGTTCCTGGATGTATCGCTCCACCGCCTCGGGCACCTGGTAGCGGATCGGCAGGCCCGCCCGGACCCGGCTTTGTATCTCGGTGGAAGAGATGCCGATCTCCGGGGCGGGGACCATGTCCAGGACCGTCCTGACCCCCGGGATCCTGGCCTCCAGCTCGTCCATATTGCACTGGACCCCAGGCCGGGGCACCGCGGCCAGACGGCATTGCCTGATTATCTCATGCGGCCGGTGCCATGCTGGCAGGTCTCGTAGGCTGTCCATGCCGACGATCAGGTAAAGCTCTGCCGCCGGGCCCAGTTCCCGGTGTAGAGCGGCCAGCATGTCCACGGTATAGGAGGGGCCCGGCCGCTCCAGGTCTACCCGGGAAAGGCAGAACCTGGGGTTGCCCGCGATGGCCAGCTCCACCATTGCCACCCGGTGAACTGCGGCGGTGAGAGGTCGGTCCGGCTTAAGGGGGGAGCAAGCGGCAGGTACGAAGAGCACCTGGTCGAGCCCCAGGCGCGCCAGGCACTCTTGGGCCGCCACCAGGTGCCCGTAGTGTACGGGGTCGAAGCTTCCGCCCAAAATGCCTACCCGCCGGCTGCGCCGCTCAGTCATAGCTCCCCTGCCACTCCAGCTTGAACTCGCCGATCAGCACGGCGTCGCCCGGCCGTACGCCCGCCTTCTCCAGGGCGACGGTCACCCCCATCCTGGCGAGCAAGCGATCCAGCCTCTCCCGGGCCTCCTCGTTTTCCAGGTCAGTCCGAGCCACCAGTCGTTCCACCCGGCTGCCCCGCACCCGGAAGGCCGGGCCCTCCCGTTCCACAGTGAAGGCCTCTTGCGCCCGGGGCTTCAGGAGGATCACCGGGCCCTCGGCCGGCGCTGCCGGCGGGGATGGCAGCGAGTGCAGCAGGCTCGCCACCTGCTCCAGGGGCACCCGCAGTCCCTCTCGCGTGGCTACGGAGATGGCAAAGATGGGTAACCCTTCGCTCGTCAACCGTTCTTTCACCATGGGCCAGCGCTCTCGAGCCTCAGGCAGGTCCATCTTATTGACCAGTATCACCTGGGGCTTGTCCGGAAGCGAGGGGTCGTAGGTCGCCATCTCGTTGTTGACGGTGCGAAAGTCTCCCAGTGGGTCGGTGGAGGTGCCATCCAGGACGTGCAGCAGCACCCGCGTGCGTTGGATATGCTTCAGGAACTCGTGTCCTAGCCCGGCACCGCGGTGGGCCCCCTCGATGAGCCCCGGTATGTCCGCAGCCACGAAGCTATGGTCGCCCACGTCCACCACCCCGAGATTGGGGGTCAGGGTGGTGAACGGATAGTCGGCGATCTTGGGCCGGGCGGCGCTGATGGCCGACAACAGGGTGGACTTGCCTACGTTGGGGTAGCCGATGATCCCGACATCGGCGATGAGCTTGAGCTCCAGGACGACCCAGCGGGCCTCGCCCAGCTCGCCTTTTTCGGCGAAGCGCGGCGTCTGATGGGTCGAAGTGGCGAAATGCACGTTGCCCAACCCACCGCGGCCGCCCCGGACCACCAGTAACTCGCCGCCCGGGACGGTCAGATCTCTCAAGACCTCCCCGGTATCCGCATCTCTCACCACGGTCCCCGGCGGAACCCTGAGCCGCAGGTCCTCCCCGGCCTTGCCGTGCCTGGTTTTCCGGGCGCCGTTTCCGCCGTTCTCCGCGCGAAAACGATGGCGGTGCCTGAATTCGATGAGCGTGTTCAGCCCCGGATCCACCACCAGGTAGACGCTGCCGCCGCGGCCGCCGTCGCCACCATCTGGGCCGCCCCTGGGCACAAATTTCTCCCGGCGTAGGCTGGCCGAGCCATCGCCCCCCTTGCCCGCCTGCAGGTAGATCTTAGCTCGGTCGTAGAACAAGTATCCCTCCAATGAGCTGGGGCACCTGGAAGGTGGAACGCGGTCTAGACACCTTCAAGGTGTCCAAGCTCTTATGTATTATAATCCATCTCCCGGTGAAAATAAACCGGGAGTCACCGTGTCCGGCTTGACACTGGCCCTGCGGCCGGTTAGAATGGCCAGAAGGAGATATGGCGGTTATTCTGTGGAATAGGGTTGGGGTTCGCCTGTGCTAACCTGTTTGGTCAATGGCCATGTCTACGCACCCGGCGGCGTGATCGAGAACGGCGCCTTGGTGGTCGAGGACCAGGTGATCCGCCAGGTTGGCCCTCGCGATGCCGTTTCCATCCCCCCAGGCGCCAGGGTCCTCGATGCCCGGGGGACGCGCGTCGTGCCCGGCTTCATCGACATGCACATTCACGGGGTCATGGGCGCCGACGCCATGAAAGGCCAGGCGCTGGTCATGGCCCAGGCCCTGCCTCGCTTTGGGGTCACTGGCTTCCTGCCCACCACGGTGGCCGCCCCCAGCGATGAACTCCATGGCGCGCTGCGCCAGATCGCTCAAGCGAAGAATTCTTCGCTCCAGGGCGCGGCCATTTTGGGCATTCACATGGAGGGCCCGTACCTGTCAGTTCGTCACCCCGGGGCTATGGAGGCGAAGTACTTCCGTCCCTTTGATTGGGTGGAATTCCAGGGGTTCGTGGCTGCCTCCGAGAACAACGTCCGCATGATGACCCTGGCCCCGGAGGTCCCTCCAGCCCTGGACTACCTGCCGCGGCTGGTGGCCATGGGGATCGTCCCCTCCATCGGTCATTCTCACGCCACCTTCGCTCAGGTGCAGGCAGCGGTCAAGGCCGGGCTTAGAAACGCCAGCCATGTCTACAACGCCATGCGGCCCTTTCATCACCGGGAGGCCGGTACAGTGGGGGCAGTGCTCTTCTCGGACGACATCACTGCCGAGTTGATAGCCGATGGCGTTCACGTGGACGCGACGGCCATGAAGCTGCTCCTACGGGTGAAGGGTGCCGGGCGCATCGCCCTGGTCAGCGATGGCCTTCCGGTGGCCGGGTTGCCTGTCGGCGAGTATCGGTGGGCGGGGGAATCGGTGTTCAATGACGGCAAGGTGGCTAAGCTGCCCGGCGACCGGTTGGCAGGAAGCGTCACCATGCTCGATGGAGGCCTGCGCCATCTGGTGGAGCTGGCCGGTGTGCCTTTCCCGGAGGCCCTGGCCTGCGCCAGCTCAGTGCCGGCTCGGGTTCTGGGGCTTAACACGGGGAGCCTGGAGGCCGGCAAAGATGCCGATGTGGTTGTGCTTAATGAAAGGTTTGGGGTGCTGCTGACTATGGCCAAAGGCCAGGTGGTGTTCGAGGCCTAGCCTTACGACCGTGGCGATAGATGAGAATCAAAGGCCGCCGATTGCCATCACCGGGAGTGTTCTTTGCCAGATACTGAGGAAACTTGACATTGGGCGTTAGCTGTGTTATACTTGCTATTGCGAATCGTTTGCATGTAGGAGAGACCCAGTGACCGTTGATGCCCTGCGGCCGGCCGGCCGTCGCTGGACGGGCCAGCGGGAGCTACTATTCCGTTTGATCCAGGAGAACCGCGAGCACCTGGATGTGGACAGCATCTACCGTCTGGCGCAGCGCGAGTATCCCCGGCTCTCCATCTCCACCGTCTATCGTACGCTGTTGCTTCTCAAGGAGCTGAACCTGGTGCGAGAGCTTCACCTGGAAGAGGAGCACCACCACTACGAGGCCAGGGACTCAGGCGGCCATTTTCACTTGATCTGCAAGGGCTGCGGTCAGGTGATCGAGTTTTCCAGCCCACTGGCGGAGGAGTTGAAGTACCATGTGGTCCAGGACAAGGATTTCCAGGTGGACGACGTGCAAATCGATGTCACCGGGCTTTGTCGAGAATGCCGGGCTGGCGAAAGGCCCGGCTGAGAGCATCGCCCAAGGGGGCGGTCCTCTTCTTTTTTTCGTCGAGTAGTTGCGAATAATTACCATTATCAGGAGGCACTAAGCATGTTGGCGGCGTCCTTGTTGACATTTCGCGAGGGGCTGGAGGCAGCCCTCATCGTGGGCATTGTCCTGGGGTACCTGGCCAGGATCGGCCGCCGCGATGGTTATCCCTACGTTTGGTGGGGCGTGGGGCTGGCCCTGGCGGCCAGCGCGGTCATGGCGGCCGGGCTACAGTTCGTGGGGGCGGAGTTCCAGGGCCGGGGCGAGCAGATCTTCGAGGGCACCACCATGCTCCTGGCGGTGGGCGTGCTCACCTACATGATCTTCTGGATGCGCCAGCAGGCCCGGCGGGTAAAAGGGGAGCTGGAGGAGCGCGTGGGGGCGGCCGTGGCGTCCCGGGCCCGGTGGGGGATCTTCTCCGTGGCCTTCCTGGCCGTGTTCCGGGAGGGGGTCGAGACCGCCCTGTTTCTCTCGGCGGCCACCTACGTCTCCTCTGGCCGGGAGACCATGGTGGGCGGGGTTCTGGGGCTGGCCCTGGCCGTGGTCGCCGGATGGGCCGTTTTCGCCTCCAGCCGGCGGCTCGACATCAGGGCCTTCTTCTCCGCCACCGGCGCTTTGCTCATCATCTTCGCCGCCGGGTTAGCCGCCCATGGCCTGCACGAGTTCCAGGAAGCAGGCCTCCTGCCGGCGTTGGCGGAACACGTATGGAACACCAAGGCCATCCTGGACGACCGATCAGCGCTGGGCTCTATCCTGCGCTCCCTGGTGGGCTACAACGACGACCCCTCGCTCCTGGAGGTGCTGGGCTACCTGGGCTACTATCTCATCGTCTGGCTGGCGGTGGCCTGGCGCAAGGAAAGGCCAGCGTCCGCTTCAGGCAAGGCCGGCTGACCTCAAGGGTAGCACAAATTCTTTACTAGCAAAGAAGCTGCCGCGGGCCCGCCGCCCAGTATAGAGCCAAGTTTGATTGGCTTCCAATGTATGTTCTCTTATTAACGCTAGGAGAACTCTGAAAAACCCCTCGTGCAGGGGGAATCAGCACCTTGACAA
>DYIS01000056.1 GCA_020723545.1 Ktedonobacter racemifer | reverse complement strand
GGTCGACATTGGTCTCCTCCTGAGCAAGTTTTTTGTTACTGCCACAACTTTACTCAGAAAGACCGTGTCGATCAACCTTTTGTTGTTAAAGTGTCAGGTGGCTAGATGAAAAGACTGTATTCCCGTTTCATATATTAACCACTTCACTTAAAATTATGTCTTTTAGTTCTTCTCTCAGTGCTTTTTTTCTGACCAGTTCAACTCTCAGCCCAAGAAGTCTTTCAAGATACCTCTCCAGTTCAAGAAATTTAAACAGGTCAGGGACTTCTTCAAACTCAATGAGAATATCTACATCACTCCTCTTTTTTTGCTCTCCTCTAACATAAGAGCCAAACATTCCTATTTCTTTTACCTTGTATTTCTTAGCAAGCTCATTTTTATGCTGTTTGAGGATTTCTGCCATCTTTTTATATGATTTCATTTTTGCCTGAAAAACCCTATCATTTAGTCGTCGAAGGCGACCCACTTCCAAACTGGCGGAGAGGGTGGGATTCGAACCCACGGGGCTTGCGCCCGGCTGTTTTCAAGACAGCTACCATCAACCGCTCGGACACCTCTCCAATTAAAGTATACCAGAACCCGCAGGACCGGTCAATTCAAGGCAAGGCTTCCCCCAAGGAGCTCTGGATCTCCTCCCTCCACTCTGGCACCTTCTCGCCGAAGGCGCGTACCAGACCGTAGCACCCCGTTAACATCATGTCACCGTGGGGGGCGGCGAAGCAAGGGTTCAAGACGGAGCCCCTCAAGAGGTTCCGCCGCGGGCCGGTCACCGACAGGAAAGGCACTCTCCCGGCACCAGCGCCGGCCAGGATGTAGCTTCCGTGGCCACCGTCTTCAAACACCTCCTTTTCCTCCAGGTCGCCCCGGCAGAGCTTCTCGATCAGGCTCTCCAGTTTCGGCCCGGTGAGCCGGCCGGTGTGGTGCTCAAAAAACCCCTTGATGTGGCCGTTTTGAATATCGAAGGCCAGGGCGTGCATGTTACCCAGGTTAGCCACCAGAAGCTCTCGCCGGCCAGCCACTTGCGGGTCGTCCAAGGCCCCCAGGGCGGCGGCCGGGCCTGTGTCCATCAGGAGCATGGGAACCTGGCCCCCAGACTCGGCAATGGCCCGCAGCCGGGTGAGATAGTCGGGCAACTCCTCGGCCATGTAGGCGAAGGCGTACAGGTCATCCCGGGCCGCCACCGCCCGCCGCAGGTGCTGAAATCGGAAGAGGCGGTCGCTCACCTCCGGTGGCGCGTTGCCGTGGTCCAGTGCAGCCACGGCAATGCCGTCGAAGTCTGTGTCCAGGCCGAAGGCCTCCAGGGCGCGCCGGATCAGGGCCAGGTCCAGGTCTCGCAGCTTCAAGCGGAGCCAGTTGTCTCCCAGGGGCAACTCGCGCGCCGCGGCCAGTTGCACCCCCATGGCCTGTACCATCGTCAGGTCATCGTTGAAGGTGCAGGCGGCCTCCGGGGTGCTGACCACCCGGTGCCCAGCCCTCAGGTGCCCCTCCAGAGCCCAGGCGATGGGACCGCCGCCCATGTTCACGCCCCAAAGCGCCAGGTCAAGCCCCTCCCTGGTGGCCTGCCGGATCCTCTCTGCCAGCATCTGGGTCGGCGAGGGCATAACCATCTTGAAGCAGCTCTCGACGGCAACTGAGCTGTCGTAGAGGAGTATATCTTGAGTGCCTGTCCCAATGTCGATGGCAAGTATGCGCATGAGACCCCAAAAGGTGGCGTCTGGCAACGGTTGCTGACCGCTACTCCTACCGGATGACCCGAGCATCGCCCATATACGGGCGCAGGACCTCCGGCACCAGGACCGAGCCATCAGGTTGTTGGTAGTTCTCCAGGATGGCAATGACGGTCCGGGGCAGGGCCAGGCCCGAACCATTGAGCGTGTGCACGAACTCGGGTCGGGCGGTGGGCGTGGGCCGATAGCGGGTGTTGGCCCGGCGGGCCTGGAATTCCTCGCAGTTGGAACACGAGCTGACCTCCAGCCACTCCCCACAACCCGGGGCCCACATCTCCACGTCGTAGGTCTTGGTTGTGCTGAAGCCCAGGTCGCCGGTGCATACCTCGACCACCCGATGGGCTATCTCCAGCCTCCGGCAAACCTCCTCGGCGTTATCCACCAACTTCTCCAGCTCATGGTAGGAGTCCTGGGGCCGGGTGAACTTATACATCTCCACCTTGTCGAACTGGTGGCCTCGCTTGATGCCCCGGACATCGCGGCCAGCGGACATCTTCTCCCGACGGAAACAGGGGGTGTAGGCCACGTAGCACCGCGGCAGCGCGGTGGCGTCCAGGATCTCGCCCCGGTGCAGGTTGGTCAGGGGCACCTCAGCGGTGGGGACCATCCACACGTCGTCCTCCACGTCGTGATAGAGGTTGTCGCGGAACTTGGGGAGCTGGGCCGCCCCCATCAGACACTCCTCTTTGACCACGAAGGGGGGGTAGATCTCCTGGTAGCCGTGCTCGTTCACGTGGAGGTCCAGCATCCAGGTGATCAAGGCCCGCTGGAGTCTGGCGCCCAGGCCTCTCAGAAGGTAAAACCGCGTCCCAGACATCTTCACGCCGCGCTCGAAATCAATGATGCCCAATCGCTCGCCGATCTCCCAATGGGGGAGTGGCTCGAAGCCGAGCTTCCGGGGCTGGCCCCAGGTGCGCACCACCACGTTCTCCCTCTCGTCCTTGCCCATGGGCACGCTGGCATGAGGCAAGTTGGGGACCTCCAGCAGAAGCGCATTCAGCTTCTCCTCCACCGCCGCTGTTTCGACATCCAGGGCCTTGATGCGCTCACTCACCCTACGCATCTCGGCCTTCAAGGCCTCGGCGGCCGAGCGATCCTTCATGGCCGCGATCTGGCGAGATGCCTCGTTGCGCTTCGCCTTCAAGGACTCCACCTCCTGGAGCAACCGCCGCCTTTCGTCGTCCAGGCGCACGATCTCGCCGATAGGCGCTGCAAAGCCTCGCCTGGCCATGGCGTCGTTGACCAGCTCCAGGTTGTCCCGGATGAATCTCAAACCCAACACCACTAATACCGCCTTTCTCAAGTGCTGCCTTGTCTCTTGTCCCTAATCCCTAACCTCTCGGCACCAACTGCACGGTCAAGGCATTCCGGCTGGGCAGCGCCTCCAGGAGCACCATGTCCCGGGCCAGGTTCACCACCAAGTCCAGCGTGTCCCCCAGCTTCAACCCCAGGTCGGCCAGCGGCAGGCTGAGCTCCAGATTTCTCGGGCCCAAGGCTACGGAGCCCATCTCTCGCACCGGAACCCATCCGCCATGACCGTCGGAACGGTTGAGCACCGCATAGCTGGCACCCGGAAAGACCGCTATCTCCCAGGTCAGCGGCGACTCGGGGGACTCGATCTCCAGATTGGTGCCGCCGTAGCGGGTGCTCCGGTTCGCCGGCTTGGCGCCGGGGAGGCTGAGATAAAACCCCACGAAAAACGGGCCGATCTTCCCGGTCGATTCCAGGCGGAGGTACAGGTCGGCGGGATCGTAACCATAGTAGAGCCGTTTCATGACCGTCCTGGCCCTTTGCATGGCTCCGGTGGAGCTTAGAGGCTCCACGCAGCCCGCGGTGAGCCACTGCTCCGAAGCCACCTCCGCCGCCGATAGCCTTGGCGAGATGTAGCCACCCATGGGCCGCGTGGGCGTGGCCGCCACGGCGGAGCTGATGGGCTCCTTGAGCCAGGAGGGGGAGGGGATGCCCATGATCCTGTATACCCGGTTAAGGTGCTCTCGAAACGCCTGGTCGAACAAGAGCTCGTTTTCTGAGGAGTTTCGACTATAGTACCACCAGAACCAGTCGCTTCCCTCGGCGATGTATAGCTCCCGTAGGGCTCGCTCCAGCACTGGCAGGTCAGCCAGCGGGTAGGCGGCCTGCCACTCGGTGAGCCTGGTCTTGGCCCGCTTCAGGTATTCCCAGGCCCGGTTCTGGGCCGGCTCGCCGATCCAGGTCTCCAGATTTGCCCCAATCCAGGAGCCGGCGGCGAGACGCGGGAGCGCATCTTTGGCCGGAAAACGGGCCAGGTATTCGGAGAGGGTGGTCGTGTGCAGTGAACTGTCCCCGGAGATAAGTTCGTAGAGGTGGCGCAGAAACCGGTCGCCGTTGTGGTCGTATTCCTCCCAGCAGTTCTCTCCGTCCAGGATAATGGTTACCAGGTGAGGGGCATCGTCCCCGGCCAGGCAGTCGTGGATGCCCCGGAGCCGGGCCACCAGGTCCTCCGCCGCTGCCCTCTCGTCCCAGTGCTTGTAGACGAACCCGATGAGGTCCGAAAGCTGGTGGTCGCGAAACATGATCTGGAGCCCCGGCCCACTACGGCGGGGCCAGGCGGGCTCCAGGCGATAGGGCTGGTATAAGGCCTGGGGGTTGAGAGCTCGCTCCTGGCCATCGCGTTCGATGGCGATGCCCAGTGACCGCGCCAGCACCCCTTCGTCTGAAGCCAGCCAGGCGAAGTCGGTCCGGGACGCCACCAGGTCCACCAGCTCCTGGCTCACGGCACCCTCGGAGGGCCAAAGACCTCGGGGCGGCTCCCCGAAATATCGCCGGTGGGCCTCCACTGCCAGCCTGACTTGCTCCGCGGCATCCTCGGGGTGAACGAAACCGGGATTGGCCAACTCTAACCCCGGGCTGGCCTCCCTGGCCGAGCCATTGTCGATCAGGAGCGGCAGAATGGGATGGAAGTAGGGCGATGTGCTGATCTCCATCTGGCCCCGGGCTTGTAAACTGCGATAAAGGGGGATGATCTCAGCCATCATCTCCTGATGTTTATGTAGGATCCTCTCTATGTCCCGGTGGCTGTAGCCGCTGCCCTTATCCGCCAGGGCTTTCAGTTCCCGGTCCCTCTCCCGCGTGGCTGGATCGATCCAGGCCAGGTTGAACCAGGCCACCAGGTCCCGATAATAGGCCGTGGACAGAAGCCGGGGCTGATCTCCCACCTCCTCTTTTAGTCGCAAAAGCCGCCAGTAGTGGGGCTGCCGCCGGACCACCTTCTCCCAACTGATGCTGAAGAAAAAGGACAGGAGATGGGCTTTCTCCTGCACCGTGAGCCTGGTCGCCGGCGTTCTGGAAAGCCGCTGGGCCCGATCCATGGCCTGGTTGTGCGCATAATCGTACAACTGCTCCACCAGGCAAGGCACAAGGTTAAAGGTCTGGTGAATGGCGGGGTAGTCGGCCAGCACCTGAGCCAGGTGCAGGTAGTCCTTGACCGCGTGCAGCCGCACCCAGGGTTGGGTGTACTCTCCTGTCTCCTCGTCCCGATAGTAGGGCTGGTGCAGGTGCCAGACGAAGGCTACGTACAGTGGATGTGACATATTAACTAATAAAGACCAGAGATGGCAGCCGATCAGTCTTTGGCCCGCAATTGCGGGAACAGGATCACCTCACGGATGGACTGTTGATCGGTGAGGAGCATTACCAGCCGGTCGATGCCGATGCCGAGACCTCCGGTGGGAGGCATGCCGACCATGAGGGCAGTCACGAAGTCCTCATCCATGGGCTGGGCCTCCTCTTCCCCGCTCTCCCGGAGCTGCGACTGGGCCCGGAAACGCTCCAACTGGTCCAGGGGGTCGTTCAACTCGGTGAAGGCGTTCCCCAATTCCAGGCCGGCGATGATGGGCTCGAAGCGTTCCGCCAGGCCGGGATTCTCGGCCTTGCGCTTGGCCAGCGGTGACAGCTCCACCGGATGGTCCATGACGAAGGTGGGCTGCACCAGGCGGGGCTGCACGCAGGTGGAGAAGAGCTCATCCACCTGCTTGGCCCAGGAGGCCTTGGGCGCCACCGCCAGGCCTTTCTCCTCGATGGAGGCCCGCAGGCTATCCAGGGTGGTGCTCCTGGCGATGTCCACGCCGGTCTCCTCCACGATGGCCTGCGCCATGGGCACCCTGCGCCAGGGAGGGGTCAGATCGATCTCATTGCTGGCATACTTCACTTTCATACTTCCCAGGACCTCCTGGGCGATGGACGAGATCATCTCCTCCACCATAAGCATGACCTGATGGTAGTCGGCGTAGGCCTCGTAGGATTCCATCATGGTGAACTCCGGGTTGTGTTTGGTGTCGATGCCCTCATTGCGGAAATCCTTGCCGATCTCGTAGACCTTCTCAAAGCCGCCCACGATGAGCCTCTTTAGATATAGCTCGGTGGCTATGCGCAGGTAGAGGTCCCGATCCAGGGTGTTGTGATGGGTGAGGAAGGGCCTGGCCGCGGCGCCACCATAGATGGGTTGGAGGACCGGTGTTTCCACCTCCAGAAAGCCCCGGGCATCCAGGAACCGCCGCATGGCCGTCACCACCTGGGACCGGACCACGAAAATGCGCCGCACCTCTTCGTTAGTGACCAGGTCCAGATAACGTTGGCGGTAACGAAGCTCCACGTCGGTGAGGCCGTGCCACTTCTCCGGCAACGGGTGGAGAGACTTGGCCAGGATGCGGTAGCTCTCCACCAACACCGTGACCTCGCCGGTCCTGGTCCGGAACAACGTTCCCTTGACCTCGACAAAATCTCCGATGTCAAAGCCCTTGAAGAGCTCGTAGCTCTCAGGTCCCAACCTATCCTGTCGAAGGTAGATCTGCAGCCGGCCGGTGCCGTCGGCAAGGTGGGCGAAGGTAGCCCGCCCCATCTCCCGCACGCTCACCAGACGTCCCCCCACGGTGACCTGAGCCGGCTCTTCTTCTTTACTAGTAAATAAAGCCAGTGCCTGGGCTGCGGTGTGGGTCCGCTGGCTCCGTGGCGGATATGGGTCGATGCCCAGGGAGCGCAGCTTCTCCATCTTCTCTATGCGCTGGCGGGTCAAATCCGCAAATTCCATTCTCTCATCTCCACTCCAACCGGTACAAGCCCCACACAAATCGAAGGCCGAAAGAAACTGTACGTGCTTTCGACCTTCAAGCCTTCAAGCAATGGGCGACTGGTGGGTATTCTGGTGAGTCGGGGTGCCATCGCCCCAGCATACGGGGGGCCAGCGTCGCCGGCCTTGATCGGTGACTTGCCGCTCTAGCCTATGGCCACTACGGTTAGGGAGAGCGTCCCCGCCGGCACGCGCACGACGACGTGATCGCCGACCTTGTGACCAAGTAATGCCTGGCCCACCGGTGATTCGTTGGAGATTTTACCATCCCCAGGGCTGGCCTCGGCCGAACCCACGATGGTGTAGGTAGATTCTCCGCCCTCGGAGTCGGAGACGGTGACCCTGCAGCCCAGGCGAACGCTATCCGTCCCCTGGGGATTGTTGTCGATGAGCACGGCGTTCTGGAGCAGCCTCTCTATGGTCAGGATGCGGTGTTCCACAATGGCCTGTTCGTTCTTGGCGTCGTCGTATTCCGCATTGTCGGTGATGTCGCCCGACTCCTTCGCCTGGTGGATGCGCTCTGCCACCTGCCGGCGCCTCACGGTGCGCAGGTGGTTCAGCTCTTCCTCCAACCTTGCATGGCCCTCTGGGGTCAGGAAAACCGGTTTAGCCGCCATTCATCTCCCCTCTCGTCGCCAACAATGCCTCCCAAGGCTGGCACTCCATGGTCAGAGAAACATCAGGGTATCGCAGGCATGGGCTGTCTCGGCGCCACTGCCCCGATACCCTTCTGGCCCTCCGGTGATGCTGGGCCCCTAAAAACACAAGGCAAGAATTGGCTACCAGGCTCCCCTCGGCTCCATTCTTGCGCTTTGTGCGAGTATTATACCCCAGCGCCGGCGATTTGTAAAGGCCTGGTTGGGTTCCAAAACGTTAACATCCTGCCTGCCCTCTGGTATAATGACTAGGACTTACGCAGTTGGAGATTTTTCACCCCCGATACATTACACAGAATCAAAGTATCGGGGCAAAGGACGCAAAGGACACTATTGCTAAATTTCGAATTGCGAAATTCGAAATTACCCCTAGCGTCCTTTGCGGTTCAACTGCGTAACTCCTAAGAGAATGAAATGCGCATCCAGGAGATCAACTGCCAGTCTATTTTGACCAGGTCCGGCATTGAGGCGGTAGACTACGCTCTAAACCCCTACGTCGGCTGCGCGCACGGCTGTGTATATTGCTATGCCGTCTTTATGAAGCGCTTCACCGGGCATACGGAGGAATGGGGGTCGTTCGTGGACGTCAGGATCAACGCCCCAGACGTGCTAGCCAAGCAGTTAAGAGGCGCCCGGCCGGGCACGGTTCTCCTGAGCTCTGTAACTGACCCGTATCAGCCTCTGGAGCAAAGGTATGGGATAACCCGCGCCTGCCTCGAGGCCCTTGTCCACCACACCGGCTTCCAGGTTTCCATCCTCACCAAGTCGGCCCTGGTCGCTCGCGACCTTGACTTGTTCTGTCGCCTGCCTGGCATAGAGGTAGGTTTCACCATAACGACCCTGGACGAGGAGGTGAGGCGACGCTTCGAACCCCACGCCTCTACGGTCAGGGCACGGCTGGAGGCGCTGGCAAGACTGTCCGAGGCCGGCGTCGCCACCTATATCTTCGCCGGGCCACTCCTGCCATCTTTGTCGGATGACGTAGAGCACCTGAACGGGCTCTTCCGAAAAGCAAAAGAGGCGGGGGGCCGCCGCGTCCTGGTGGACAGCCTGAACCTCCGCAATGCAGCTTCCTGGGGAAGGGTGAGGGCGGTGCTGGCAAGGCACTATCCGGATCTGGTGGAGAACTACCGGCAGTTAGCCATGGACCGAAGGCCGTACCATTCAGCGCTGATGGCCAAAGCGCGAAGGCTCGCGGAGAACCACGGCCTGGCTTTTGAAGCAGCATAATCTGGGCATTTCCTCTTGCCAGCCCCGGGAGTATCTGCTATAATAGTGCCACCGGGGCGTAGCGCAGCCTGGTAGCGCACTTGAATGGGGTTCAAGTGGTCGGAGGTTCAAATCCTCTCGCCCCGACCATTTTGGCCAACCGAATTAGCGCGACGTTTCGATTAGGGTATTGGTCGCAGGCTCTGCGCGATACCCTAATCTTTTAAGCACGTGGGCCCATGAACCAGATCTATGCCCTCCGCCAAGCATTAGGTGACAAAGATCGCGCCTTGCTCTCGCGCATCGAGGCCAGCCTGCCTATCCTGGCTGATTTGAGTCGCGCCGATCTTCTTCTATACCTTTTCCGGGCGGGTCCAGCCGCTGAGGCCCTGGTGGTGGCAGAGGCTAAGCCTCACTCGGTCCCCGCCATCTACCCGGAGTCTCTTTTGGGCAAGGCGGTGACGCCCCAGGAAGAACCGGTGATCTTTCGAGCCCTTTCCCATGGCCATTCGGAGAGCGGCATCAGCAGCGTCATGGTCCGCGGCACCGTCACTGTCCGAGAGGTGTTCCCGGTGCGAGGCCCATCCGGGCTGATCTTCGGGGCGCTCAGCATCGAGACCAACCTGGTGGAACGCGAGCGGCACCGGCACCGTAGCCCGGTCTTCCGACAGGCCCTGGCAGAACTGCAGCAGATGGCCCTGCGAGGCGAGCTGGAAGGGGCCGAGTCACTCTCACCCTTCTGGGAGCACGACGGTATCCTCTTCGTGGACCAGGAGGGACAGATCCGTTACGTCTCCGGCGTTGCCGAGACACTTTACCGCAAGCTGGGCTATGCGGACAGCCTGCTCAAATGCAACATCCGGGACCTGGAGACCAACGAGTCGGTTTTTTACGAGGCAGTGCTTCAGAAACGCTGTGTGGAGCGTGAGCACCAGGAGAAACAGCTCACCTGGGTGCGCAAGGGCATCCCGATCTTCGCCCCACTTCCGCGTGGTTGGCGGCGTCGCTTATTGCAAAGAGGCCATTACGAGCGGAAACTGGGCGGCGTGCTTCTCACCGTCCACGACGAAACCGATGCACGCCGCAAGGAGCAGGAACTCCGGATCAAATCGGCGATGATCCAGGAGATCCACCATCGGGTCAAGAATAATCTGCAGACCATCGCTGCCCTATTGAGGCTTCAGGCGCGACGGATTGGACACCCCGAGGCGCAGGAGAGGTTAGAGGAAAGCGTCAACCGCATCCTCAGCGTAGCGGTGGTGCACGAGTTCCTGTCTCACGACGAGGGATCGACCATAAATACGAAAGAGGTCAGCCAGCGCATTGTGGAGCTGACCGAGCAGGGGATCATGGACCCGGCCAAGGGCATCAAGCTTTTGCTCAAGGGGTTCGACGTGAGCCTGCCGGCCCAGCAGGCCACCGCCTGTGCCCTGGTGATCAACGAGCTATTGCAGAATGCGGTTGAGCACGGTTACACTGACCGGGTGGGTGGGTGTATTTCCATCACCCTGGCGAGAAATGACCGTGAAGTGCGCATTGAGATCGCCGACGACGGCGAGGGGTTGCCGCCAGGCTTTGACTTGAACCAGAGCGCCACCCTGGGCCTTAAGATCGTGCAGACACTGGTGAAAGAGGACCTAAGGGGCACTTTCGAGCTAAGCAATGGCAAGGGCGTTCGCGCCCTGGTGCGCTTCCCCGCCCTCTCAGCCCAGGGTGAAGCAAAATAGCGGCGGAGCGATTTCGAGCACCGAGAAAGCAAGTCACGAGGAGGAGCCGAGATGCCTAGACCCAGGGTGATCATCGCCGACGACGAATCGGTGATTCGCATGGACCTGAGGGAGTTGTTGAATAACCTGGGCTACCTGGTGGTGGCGGAGGCGGGCGATGGGGTCAGTACCGTCAACCTGGCCAGGGAATTGAAGCCGGACCTGGTGATCATGGACATCCGGATGCCTGATCTGGACGGGATAGGGGCGGCCAAGGTCTTGACCGAGGAACGCCTTTGCCCGGTGCTGCTACTGACCGCCTTCAGTCAGAAGGATCTGGTGGAGGCGGCCAAAGACGCCGGGGTATCCGGGTACATCGTCAAGCCCTTCACGGAGAGGGAGTTGGTGCCAGCCATCGAGGTGGTGCTGGCCCGCTTCAAAGAGTTTCGCGCCCTGGAGAGACAGGTCGGCGAGCTCCAGGAAGCGCTGGAAACGCGGAAGCTGGTAGATCGAGCCAAGGGCCTCTTGATGGATACCCAGGGGCTGACCGAGGCGGAGGCCTTCCGCAAGATACAGAAGATGAGTATGAATACCCGCAAGTCCATGCGGGAGATAGCCGAGGCCATCTTGTTGACCCATGAGGTGGAAAAACAGGTCTGATGGGAAGGGCGAGGTCAAGTGATATCGCCTCGACGCAACGGGACGTCGAGGCGATTTTTGTTGCGGCGAATCGCCGGCGGACCGGTGCGGGCTCAGGCCAGGAGCATGAGGCTCTTGGGCAGTTGCTGGAGCCAAGGAATGCTGGCTGCACCCACCAGGCTCAGCACGACCATGCGCCGCGGCGCGCCACGACGGATGAAAACGATGTTAGTTCCAAGGGAGGGAGGCGCCGTTTGATCCTCCCGCAGGTTCGGAACCTGCGGGAGGATCGGCCACCGCATCGACTTGAGGGGTAGAAGCCCAACCGTGTTGGGCGTTCAGAGGTCAACAGGGCTCACGACGGCCAATACGATTGGCCTTCCACCTTTCTGAGACGACAGGGCGGCGTGTACCATACCAGCTCTACGCATTGGGCTGTAGAATATGCCAAATTCATTTTCAAGGGAGCGCGAAGAAACCCAGAAACCAGGTTTCTCCGAAAAACCTGGTTTCTAGAGGAAGATCTTTCCTTTCATCTCTGCGCCCTCAGCGGACTCGGCGGTAAAAACGGCT
>DYIS01000055.1 GCA_020723545.1 Ktedonobacter racemifer | reverse complement strand
GTCACGGTGCAAAACCTGAGCGAGATTGTGGATCAGTATACCATCGAAGTGCTGGGGCTTGACCCCCACTGGTATACGCTCTCCGCCACCGCCCTCTCCCTCTTCCCTCAGGACGAGGGGCAGGTGCAGGTCTCTCTCCACCCGCCTGGGGGTGCCAGGGCTGGGGATTACACCTTTACCGTACGGGCCACCTCCCGAGACAACCCCGCCGAGCAGACTGGCGTCCAGGCAATACTCAAGGTGCAACCTGTAACCCTCTTTTCTCTAGAGCTATCCCCCAGGCGGCAGGCCAGCAGGGGAGAGGGATCCTTCCGGCTGAACCTGGTGAACGGTGGAAACGTGGACTCCTTCTTCGATCTTCAGGCCACAGACCCGGAGGAAGGGTGCCTCTATCGTTTCCAGCCCTATCCGGTGCGTGTGCCAGCAGGCGGTCACGTCCCGGTCACCCTGACGGTGGAGCCCAAGGAAAGGCCTTTTGTGGGCCTGCCTAAGCTATATGACTTTACCGTAACGGCCAAACCTCACGAGGCCCCCCAGCAACTCCTCACTACCCAGGGACAACTGGGGTACCGCCCCTGGTCCCGGACCTGGCGGCCTTTTCTATTGATCGCTCTCCTCCCCTTCCTTTTTCTCTGCTGTCTTGGTCTGGCTATAGCGGGACCCAAGACCATCCTGGTTATCAACCAGGATCCGCGCCGCTGCCAGATCCTGCCTTGGCTCTGTCCACCCACAGCCGCGCCGACCAAGATGCCGACGGCGATGCCCACCAAAACACCGACGGCTACAGCCACTTCTACCAAGATGCCAACTCCGCTACCAACGATAGTCATCCGAACACCCATTATAATCCTCACGCCCTTTAAGTTGCCAACGCCAGCACCGGTGACGGTCGTCATCCATTCCGTCGCCAACGAGGACGGGTACGTCACAGGCAGTGGCGGCGTCGGTCCCTATCCTAATGCCGGGGATGATAGCTCGAATGTGCTGATGGTTGCTTTTCTGAGCTTCGACATATCTGGTATCCCAGGTAGTGCCGCCATCCAACAGGCGACCCTGGACCTGCGGCATTACGACGTCCTGGGTAATCCCTTCGGCAAGTTGGGGAAGCTGCACGTCCGAGATGTCCAATACGGCAATACCCTGGGCTCCGCAGACATCAGCGTGACCGGCACCGAGGTTTGGCTCTTGGGCGCTCCTCCCGTGGTCTTGCGAGATGTGACCGCGGCGGTGAGACAGAGGAAGCTCGAGGGGCGAACCCGCTTTCAACTTAGCCTGAGATTCGACCTGAATACGAATGGTGACTCCATTGCGGATGTGATCAGGTTCAATAGCAGTCAAGTAACCTTAACTGTCACCTACCAATAGCCTTCAGCGTGCACACCCGCCTCACGCGGGGAGGGGATTCTTTTCTAGTAAAGAAACGGGTATCGTGCCCCGCCCCTGAGGGCACCGCGGCATCCTGGCATGACCGCTCGCCTAGGCCGAAGCCCCCGATCATCTCGGGGGCTTCGGGTTTTCTGCGCAGGACTTGGCTCGCGCTCAAACAATAGACGGGGAGTCCGACTCACCGCAAATGAGGACTATGCCACCAGGAGGCAGCTCCCGGACAAGAAAACAGCGAAGTGTAGCCGAGAACAAGTTCTCGCGTCCGCCGCAAACTAAAGTCAGCTCTCGACGAGGGGTTGGCGGGAAGGATTCCAGTTGCAGAAAAATAGCCCTTGGTATATACTCTTTAGGGCCAGGATGGCCCCTTGGCCAGGGAAAGGCGCAGCAAAGCCCTCCCATGGCCAGGAAGAGGCGTTTCTTTACTAGAACTTATTTCAAAATTCGCGGAATGCACCACAGGATGAGAGCGATCAGACAAAAGCCCTAGAGGGGAGACTCCCGGTGTCTGGCAGACACCGGGAGTCTAAAGGACTGTCAAGTCCTGTCGGCTCATGCCCCAAGTTTACCATAGCCCGACCCAATTTTGAAATAGCTTATAGTAAAAGAATCGGAAAATGCAGATCGACGATCTGGTTCGACAAGTACAAACCTACCTGCCGACGGTGGACCCGGATCCACTGCGGGAGGCCTATGCCTTCGCCCTCGCCGCCCATGACGGGCAGGTACGCTTATCCGGCGAGCCCTACGTGCAGCACCCTCTTTCCACCGCCATGATCCTGGCCGGACTGAACCTGGACGTGGACACCGTGGTGGCTGCTCTGCTACACGATGTCCCGGAGGACACTAAGGTTCCACTAGAGCATGTGCGGGCCAAATTCGGCGACGAGGTGGCCAAGCTGGTGGACGGGGTCACCAAGTTGAGCCGCATCAGTTGGGAGAACTTGGAGGAGGAACAGGCAGAATCCCTGCGCAAGATGTTCCTGGCCATGGCCGAGGACGTGCGCGTGGTTATGATCAAGCTGGCCGATCGCCTGCACAACATGCGCACCTTGTTCCCTCTTCCCAGGGCCAAGCAGCACAAGATCGCCCGGGAGACGTTGGAGATCTACGCCCCCCTGGCCAGCCGCCTGGGGATATGGCAATTCAAGTGGGAGCTGGAGGACCTTTCTTTTCGCTTCCTGGAGCCGGATGAGTACCGCCAGATCACCGAACAGGTGGCCGCGCTCAAACGCTCCAGTGAGCGCTATATCAGTAGGGTAGTCAGGACCCTGAGTGCCGCCCTGGACCAGGCCGGCATCGAGGCCCAATTTCAAGGCCGCTCCAAGCATGTCTACAGCATCTACAAAAAGATGCGACGCAAGGGGCAAGACCTGAGCCAGATCTATGACCTCCTGGCCGTGCGGGTAATAGTGAAAGAAGTCAAGGACTGCTACGCTGCGCTGGGCGTGATTCATTCCCTGTGGAAGCCCATTCCCGGCGAGTTCGACGATTACATCGCCATGCCCAAGGAAAACCTCTATCAATCCCTCCATACCGCGGTCTTCTGCCTGGACGGTCTACCCCTGGAGGTGCAAATCCGCACCGAAGCCATGCACCGGGTGGCCGAGTTCGGCATAGCCGCCCATTGGCGCTACAAGGAGGGCGGCAAGCGGGACGTGAGCTTCGACGCCAAGCTGGCCTGGCTCCGGCAGCTCATGGAGTGGCGCAAAGACATCGCCGATGCTCAGGAGTTTGTGGAATCCCTCAAGACCGACATCTTTCAGGACCAGGTATACGTATTCACCCCTAAGGGCGACATCATTGACCTGCCGGCCGGGGCCACCCCCATTGACTTCGCTTACCACATCCACACCGACATCGGCCACCGCTGCCGGGGGGCCAAGGTGAACGCAAGGCTGGTGAACCTGGACTACCGCCTGCAAAACGGTGACCGGGTGGAGATCTTGACCGCCAAGGCCGGGGGGCCCAGCCGCGACTGGCTCAACCCCAATCTGAACTTCATCAAGAGCGCCCATGCCAGGGACAAGATCCGCGCCTGGTTCCGCAAGCAGCAACAGGAGGAGAACATCCTCAAGGGCAAGGAGCAACTGGACAAGGAACTCCGGCAGCTAGCCCTGGAACAGGCTTTTGAGGACGTAATCCAGGTTTTCGAGAACAACCCGCCTGGCCCGGGGGAGAGCCCCGACAAGATGCTTGGCAAGTGGCACGAGGAGCTGAAACGCCTGGGATACGCTGGAAAAAAGAGCGAGGAACTCGTCAGCTTTTTCAAGAAGTTCACCAGCCGCAATGAGATCTACCTGGCCATAGGCTACGGTGACCTCAGCGCACAGCAGGTGGCCCTGCGACTGCTGGTCATGGACGAGCAGCCCATCACTGTGCCCCAGGTAGCGCCTCGGGGTCCGGCGGCAGCCGGCTTGCAGGTCATGGGTGTCGGAGCCCTCTTGACTAACCTGGGCCGCTGCTGCAATCCGCTGCCCGGCGACGAGATCATCGGCTACGTCACCCGGGGAAAAGGCATTACCGTCCACCGCCGGGACTGTCGCAACGTGGCCAAGGTAGACGAGCCGGGCCGCCTGGTGAGAGTGTCCTGGGGCGGGGGGCCCCAACAGTTCTACCCGGTGTCCATCATCGTCCGGGCGCTGGACCGGGAGGGGCTCCTACGCGACGTGGCCACTGTGGTGGCCGAGGATAAGATCAGCCTGGCTGCCGCCAGCGCCGTGGCCCACGGAGACCACACTGCCACCATCACCGCCACCCTTCAAATCACCGGCGTCGAACAACTGGGCCGGGTCCTCACCAAGATCGAGAGCATCAAGGACGTAATCGAGGTGGTCCGCGACACCGGCCAGGGCAAGATAGACAAGGCCAAAACCCCAGCCAATTAGCTCCTCCTCTTCATCCATCTGCGCTCCCTGCTATTCCAACCGCCGCTCACCCCGCGTACCGCAACGCCCCCGGCCGGCACCTGGTGACACACAGGCCACAGCCAAAACAGAGCTCAGCGTTCAGTCGGGCCTTGTGGTCCACCACCACAATGGCATCGTACACACAACTGATCTCGCACAGGCGGCAGCCAGTGCATTTCTCCACATCGTACTCCGGAGGCACTGCCTCGGTGGTGCACCGCCGCTCCTGGAACCGACGGATGGCCAGTCCTCGGATCTCGTCGGGTGAACTGTAATCGTGTTCATCCAGCCACGTGGCCATCTCGCCGGCGATCTGACCGAAGACCTTTGGCCCTTTCAGTATCGCCGCCGTGCAGGCCTGCACCGCCCAGGCTCCGGCCATGATCATCTCGATGGCGTCCAGGCCGGTCGAGACCCCTCCCACGCCGAAGATGGGCAGATCCACGCTCCGGGCGATGTCGAAGACGCAGCGCAGGGCCAGAGGTTTCAGGGCCGGGCCGGAAAGCCAGCCATAGCCCTCTTTGCTCCCCATGAGCGGCCGGCCGGTCTCCACGTCGATGCCGAAGCAGGGGCCGAAGGAGTTGATGGCCACTAGGGCATCGGCCCCGGCATCCCTGGCCGCCTTTGCCGCCACCACGATGTCTCTGGCCGCCGGGCTCAGCTTCACAAAAACCGGAACCTGGGACACCATCTTGGCCGCCTTCACCGCCTCTACCATGGGCGAGGGGTCGTCGCCCAGATAGTGTGTGGAAAGCTCCAGCGCATCGGCGAAAGGAGCCACCTTCCGCGCCAGCTCTTCTATCTCCTCGGCGGTGTACCCCAGGCTGATGATCAAAGGCAGGCCAGTGCTCTTGGCCAGGGTGTACTCTCTCTCCAGCCACTGCTCAGGCGGGAGCTCGGACCAGAGCTCGGTGTTGAGGAAGCCTCCCTTCACCTCGGCCATGCACGGCCGGGGCACCTGGGCGGCCCGGGTCGAGACGGTTTTGGTGACGATGCCCCCGGCCCCGCCCTGGGCACAGGCCACCGCCGCCCTGCCGTCCCGCACCGGTGGGCCGGCCGCCGGCAGGATTGGGTTCTTGAATTCCAGGCCGCAGATCTTCACTGTAAGGTCAGCCATATACCGTCCTTCGTAATTTCACTGTCGCGTCAAAGATCGGGTCGGGCGTTGGCCGGCAGCGAAAGTGCACCAGGTGAGCAGGACAGCGGCAGTCCGAGGCCCCGAATCCCTTTATCGCCATCCGGGCCCCCGGCGCACTCAGGGCGGCCTGGGCCCAGGCACATTCCTGCCGCTCTCCCGAGGCCACGCACCAGGTCTCCACCACCTGCCCGGCGGTCAAGAGATGATCTATGTGCCACCATAGCCTCTTGTCCCGGCGCAGATGCCGGGCCAGGCGTCCCTCCAGCCCATTGAGGGCGCTGCCCAGGTACAGGTAATAACCGGGGGTCAGAACGAACCGGCCCAGGCAGCCGATGGAAACCGGGATTGACAGGGGAACGTGAACCACCAGGCAGTAAGTGCCAGCCTGCACCTGAAGAACCTCATCGCTATTGTACCAAAAAACCGGCGGCTTTCCTAGAGGGCCCGATGCCCTCGCCTACCCGTACATGCGGATAGACCGGGGCCTCTGCTTCTTTACTAGTAAAGAAGCCCAGGCCCCCGTGCTCACGGCATCGCGCAGGTATTGACTTTGCGCCGGACTATGATAATATTGAACTATCATTTAGGTTAGCCCTGTAGCTCAATTGCCTTGGCGCGATTGAAACGTGTGTAGCTCCCCGAGGCATTTTGCCAATACGGGCTTCGATGGTTATTTTCGATGGTTATTTATTTTTAAGGGGGTGGTCAGCGGGGATAAGCGGGATGCAGTATAGTTTTCCGGTACGCGTCAGCTTAGCTCGTAGGCAAGGAAAGGAGAATCACCCATGTTCAAGTTTATGAAGGTGGCGTTCGCCCTGTTCCTGGTTGGCGCCATGGCTACCACGGCCTGGTTGGCGGGCTGCGGCCCCACGCCGGTGCCCACCGCCACCCCTCTGCCGAAAGCCACAACGCCCGCGGCGACACCGACGCCCTCGATCCCCAAGGGCGGCACCATCGTGGAAGGGACCTTCGCTGATGCCAAGATCCTGAACCCCTTCCTCTCCACGGACACCGCCTCTAGCAACGTGCACACCAAGATCTTCCGCCCACTGGTACGCCTTGATCCCAAGACCGGTGAAGCTATTCCCGACCTGGCCGAGAAGTGGGACGTCTCCCCGGATGGCCTTACCTACACCTTCTACCTCCGCAAGGATGTCGTCTGGTCCGATGGCACCCCCTTCACCGCCAAGGACGTGAAGGCCACCCTGGAGTCCATCATGGACCCCAAGACTAAGACCGTGCGCAAGAACCTCTACGAGAACGTCAAGGGGGCCAAGGACAAGGCCGCGGGCAAGGTCACCGAGGTAGAGGGCTTCAAGGTGGTGGATGACAAGACCTTCAAGGTGGAGATGGCCGAGGTCTACTGCCCATTCCTGGTGGGCAGCATGACTATGGGCATCATCCCGGCGAAGGTCATTGAAGCCAGCAAAGACATCAACACCGACGACTTCAACATGAAGCCCACCGTGGGCACCGGGCCTTTCCTGTTCAAGGAGTGGGTGAAGGACGACCACGTTACCCTGGTGGCCAACGACAAGTACTACATGGGCCGACCGAACGTGGACTCCTGGACCATGAAAGTGGTGAAGGACGCCACCGTGGTCATGGCCCAGCTCAAGACCGGCGAGGTTGATATCGGCACCATCGAGCCCAAGGACCTGGAGGAGATGGAGAAGACCCCGGGCGTCACGATCCACAAGTACTTCGCCCTGGGCTACACCTACCTGGGCTACAACCTGGCCCGGGACATCTTCAAGGACAAGCGGGTCCGCCAGGCCCTCACCTATGCCCTGAACCGCCAGCAGTTCATCGACAAGGTGCTCTACAAGCAGGGAGACCCCATCGCCGGGCCGGTGCCGCCCATCTCCTGGCAGGTGGACAAGAGCCTGTCCCTATGACCTGGAGAAGGCCAGGGCCCTGCTCAAAGAGGCGGGCTGGACGCCCGGCGCCGACGGCATTCTACAAAAGGACGGCAAGCCCTTCAAGGTCAAGATCTACACCAACTCCGGCAACAAGGTGCGGGAGGCAGTGGTCACCATCGCCCAGCAGCAGTTCAAGGAGGTCGGTGTGCAGGTGGAGATCCAGTTGGAGGAGTGGAACGCCTTCCTGGACCGCCTGACCAAGAGCCGGGACTTCGACATGGTGGTGGTCGGTTGGGCGCTGGGGGTGGATTCCGGCACCCAGAAGTCCATCTGGCACTCCAGCGAGATCAAGGCCGGCTTCAACTTCGTCTCCTTCGTCAACCCCGAGGTGGACAAGATCATGGAGGAGAACGTCAAGGTGCCTGGCTGCGACAAGGCCAAGCGTCTGGAGATGCTGTACAAATGGCAGCAGATCCTGGCCGACGAGCAGCCCTACGACTTCCTGTTCATCGGCAAGACCCTCCTGGTGGCGAACAACAAGCTCAAGGGCGTGGAGCCCAGCCCCTTCGCCGGGGTGTACTGGAACATAGAGAAGTGGTATTCCGCCACGGGTAAATAGGTTGGCAGAACCCGATTTCTTCGCTAGTAAAGAAGTCGGTGCAGGCGGGATGAGCGCTCACCGTATTAGGGTATCGGGGGACGACGCGGACCCCGGTACCCTAATACGCTATCTGGTGCCCCTCTGGATGGGCGGGAAGCCGTTCTGCCCGCCGGGGAGATCCTATGACCAAGTTCATAATCCGTAGGCTTATGCTGGCAATACCCACCCTGATCGGCATTACCTTGCTTTCCTTCGCGTTGCAGCGTGCGGCTCCTGGCGACCCGGTTAGGGTGATGACCTTCGCGGCACCCGACATCAGCCCCGAGGAGATCACCCAGTTGAGACATCAACTGGGACTGGATCAACCCTTGCCCATGCAGTATCTGGTCTGGCTGGGAAGAATGGCGCGCCTGGACATGGGCCGTTCCTACATCACCCACCGGCCGGTTTCGGAGATGATCGGTGAGCGCATGGTCAACTCCCTGACCCTCACTGCTACTGCCCTGCTCATCGCCCTGGCCATAGGCATAACCGCCGGGGTTTACTCGGCCCTCAAACGCGGCACCTGGTTCGACAACCTGGTGCGAGTGTTCGCCGTATTGGGCAACGTGGTGCCACACTTCTGGCTGGGATTGGTTTTTATCCTGGTATTCTCGGTGAAATTCCGCCTCTTCCCCTCCGGGGGGATTACCACCCTGGGCAAGGCCGGCTTTGACCTCTTCGATCGCCTGTGGCATCTCATCCCTCCCGTGGTGATCCTGGCCACCGGTGGCATCGCCAACTACTCCCGGTACATGCGCACCGAGACCCTGGAGGTGATACGGCAGGACTACATCCGCACCGCCTACGCCAAGGGGCTGGTACAGAGAACCGTGCTCTTCCGGCATGCCCTCCGGAATGCCCTGATCCCCCTGGTTACGGTGCTGGGAGGCTCGCTGGCAGGGCTTTTCGGCGGAGCACTGATCATCGAGAACGTCTTCTCCTGGCCAGGCATGGGACGGATGGCCTACGACGCGGTCTTGCAGAGAGACTATCCGGTTCTCATGGGGCTCCTGGTCATCGGCTCCACCCTGATCATCATCGGCTATCTCTTGGCGGACATCGCGTATGCTATCGTAGACCCACGGATCAAGCACGAATAGGGGCGGGCTATGGCCGACATCATCCGGGCAAGGGCCCTCGCTACAGCCAGAGGATCGGCGGATGAGCTTCAATATCGCCCGAGCGCCAGCCTCTTTTCCACCGCCCTGCGCCGGCTGCGCCGTGATAGGCTGACCCTGGCGGCCTTTGGCGTCCTGGGGCTTTTGGTCCTCATGGCCCTGGCTGCCCCCTGGATCTCGGCCAACCTATTATATACCACCTACGAGAAGATCGATCTGGAGCTGCGGATGATGTTCCCCACCCTGGCCAAGCCCATGTGGTGGCTGGGGACCGACGACTACGGCCGCAGCCAACTGGTCCGCCTGATGTACGGGGCCCAGGTCTCCCTGGGCATCGGCGTCCTGGCGGCCCTGATCAACCTGACCATCGGCATCACCCTGGGCCTCATCGCCGGCTTCTACCGTGGAAGGGTGGATGATCTCATCAACTGGCTGATCACCACCATGGTCTCCATCCCCACCATTTTCCTGCTTCTGGTGGTGGCGGCCCTGTTCCGGCCTGGCGTCGTCCAACTGGCAGTGGTAATCGGCTTCATCAGCTGGATGGGGGTGGCCCGCATCGTCCGGGGGCAGGTCTTCGCCGCCCGGGAGCGAGACTACGTCCTTGCCGCCCGCACCATCGGGGCCAGCAATCGGCGCATCATGTTGGTGCACATCCTCCCCAACATCATCCCCATAGTCCTGATCATCATGGGCATAGACATCGGTGGGGTCATCCTCACCGAGTCGGCATTGAGCTATCTGGGCTTTGGGGTGCAGCCGCCCATGGCCAGTTGGGGCAATATGCTGACCAACGCGGCCTCGTTCATGTTCCATGCCCCGTGGCTCGTGCTGGCTCCGGGGTTCTTCATCTCGCTCACGGTGCTCTGCCTGTATCTCATCGGCGATGGCTTGCGCGATGCCCTGGATCCCAGGTTAAAGGAATAGCCGCTCGGATTTCGCTGGTGACTTCTTTACTGTAAAAGAAAGCAGTATCAAGGCTTAAAGGCCGCTGGACACCACCACGTCCCCGACGGTGATCCTCTGGACCTGGCCCTGGGCATCGCGCACCAGAAGTGCTCCTTCCGCATCAACTCCCAGGGCCTGCCCCTGCACCCTGCCAGCTTCGGTTTCGATGGTTACGATCTTGTTCAAGGTATCCAGACGCCTCTCCCAGTCCCCACGCAATTCCTCGCTCTTCCCGCTCAAGCAGAGCGCATAGCGCCGGTCCACGGCTTCGACAATGGCTTTCAAGAGCCCTTGTCGATCTATTGGCTTTTTCGCCTCAATAGACAGGCTCGTAGCGGCCCGAGCGATCTCCGGGCACGTCGTCACGTCCCAGTTGACGTTTAGGCCGAGGCCCACCACGGCATAGGATAACCTTTCGCCTTCCCAGCCCAGCTCGGCCAGAATGCCGCCGACCTTCTTGCCGTTCACCAGGATATCGTTGGGCCATTTAACGCGGGCCTCCAGGCCAGTGATGGCCTTCACCGCCTCCGCTGTGCCCAGCGAGCATGCCATGGTCAGCCGGAAGGCCTCCGAGGCGGTCCACGCCGGCCGATAGAGGATGGACAAGAGGATGCCGGTTCCTGCCGGCGCCAGCCACCTTCGGCCCAGTCTGCCCCGTCCGGCGGTCTGCTCGTCCGCCACCACCAAGGTTCCCTCCGCGGCACCCTGGCTGGCCAGCTCCCTGGCCAGGTCATTGGTGGAGCTAATGGTCGGAAAGAACAGAGCCCTTCGGCCCGGGAAAAGAGCTTCTAGGTCCATGGTTTCTTTACCAGTAAAGAACTCATCTGGCCTACTATTCAGCATACTCGGCCTGCGCCTCCCCCAAACCCCTGGGGGATCACCCAAATCCCAGCCCTCGCTCTTTCAGGCTGACGTATCGCCGCCGACCAATGACCAGATGATCCAATACATCAATGTCCAGCATCCTGCCCGCCGCCACGATCTGCCCGGTGACCTTCACGTCCTCCGGCGAGGGGGTTGGGTCACCGGAGGGATGGTTGTGCACCACGATGATGGCGGCGCAGTTCTGCTTGATGGCCTCCCGGAACAACTCGGCCACCCTCACCACGGAGGAATGCAAACTGCCCACGTACACGGTGGGGGCGCCGACCACTCGATTCCTGGTGTTTAGCATGAGCACCCGCATCTGCTCCTGTTCCAACCACTCCATATCGCTCATGAGCAGGCCGGCCACATCCGCGGGCGAGGTGATGGAGGGCAATTCCTCGGGACGGCAGACCAGGAGGCGCCGCCCCAGCTCCAGTCCAGCTTTCACCTGGGCCGCCTTGGCCTCGCCCACCCCTCCGTATTGGCAAAGCTCGCCGAAGCTCGCCCTGGCCAGGCCAACCAGGCCTCCGAAATGGGCCAGCATGCCCTGGGCCAGTCGTAGCACGTTTTCTCCTGGCCTCCCCGTGCGAAGGAGCACCGCCAGGAGCTCAGCATCTGAGAGCGCAGCCGGGCCGTAGGCTTTCACCCTCTCCCGAGGCCTCTCTGCCTCTGGCAGGTCTTTCAACCGTGGGTTATACTGCAATGTCAAAGAGGCTGCCATGTCTTCCTCCGCAATCAGCGCTCCGGGGCTCAGGCACGCATCTTACCATAGCTTTCTTTACTAGTAAAGGCTCTTCTCCAAATTTAGTGGATTAGTCAGTTTAGCTCTTTAACAACATTGA
>DYIS01000054.1:5790-11737 GCA_020723545.1 Ktedonobacter racemifer | reverse complement strand
TCGGCCTTGCCGCATAAATCTATCGACAAAATTTTGTCGATGTTGATGCCCTAAGCGCCTAATGGTATGAGCGGGCTTCTGGCTAGGCCTTGTGCCGGGCACGCAGGACCCGAGCCGCCAGGGCGAGCCCGAAGAGGGCCAGCCCACCGAGCGGCACACCCAAACCCAGGCCGGTTTGTGGCATCGTCGGCTTGGGTATCGGTGTGGGGGTCGCCGTGGGCGGGACCCGGGTAGCCGTGGGCGTCGCTGTAGGGTAGTAGAATGATGTAGGCGTCAGCGTCGGCGCCGGAGGTGTCGCGGTTGGCATCTCGGTGATCCTGGCCCCACTGGGTGTCCAGGTGACCGTGGCCGCCGGGAGGGGACCACTGATCCGGGTGTAGAACACCACTGCCAACAGGATTAACCCCAACACCATGAGGGCTCCCAGGCCTAGGATGGCCAGTATTAGCGCCCTATTAGGCCCCTCTGCTGGTTTCAACTCCATGCTTCACCTCGCTTCACCTCTTGGGCACACGGCCAAAGCGGGCCGGCGATGCATCACTGACTCTGGGTCAAAGGCCGCCCGCGACAATCCAAAATTATCCCCAGGGGACCCCCCTCCACTCTGGCCACGGCGGCCCGGCCCCTCTGTCCCAGGCCCACGTCCAGGGAGCCTCCAGGGCGGAGCATCATTTGTGCTCGCTGGCCGGCCACCAGCGGCACCTTTTCCAATTGGCCAAAAGCTATGCTCAAGGACAGGCCGGGCTGGCCCTCGAATTGCACCTCCACTTTGAGCGCCGTGCTGCCTGCTCGGGCCCGGCCACTCACACCGATGACGGTGCCAAGCTTGAGCAAGGCGTCTGTCTCCATCACCTGGCCGGCTGCCAGCGGGCTCAAGGAGGCCAGGGCACCCAGTTGCGGCAGCATGGAATCCACATCCAGCGCCAACCGCACCAGGCCCACCGGCCCTACGGCGTCTAACGCCATCAGGGCCGCCGCCTGGTAGGGAAGAGACGAGATCTCTCCCCCGCTCAGGCAGATCAAGTCCACCGAGCCAGGTAGGTCCATTCCGCGCATCAATGTTGACAGCTCCATGGAAAGCCAGGCGGCCCCGGTGTCCTCTCCCTCGGCCATGCGACGCTGCGTCACCAGGCAGCGGTAGGTACCGGCCTGGGCCAGGCCGACGGTGATCTGCCGATGACCTACGTCCAGGCCCAGGACCCGCTGGCCGTAGCGCTGGGCCAGGAAGCGCCAGCCTCTTCCCAAAGCCTCGGTGGTGCTCTCCATCGGCGCCGCGGACCACTGACTCAGTAGGCCGAAGCTGGAAAGTTCCGGCAGTTTATTGCTCCGATACAACTCTCCTAGTGCTGCAGCCAGGTACTGGCCGTTGGGCGTTCCCAGTTGCGGCAGCACGTTGCCGGCCGCGTGGAAAGCAAAGCCGGGGCCCAACGCCTGGGCGATCTCTTGACGCCGGGAACGATCCCCAGCGTAGATCACCGGGAGGCCCGAGGGGAAGCCTGGGTCCCGAGATATGGCTTTAGCCAACGCCAAAAGACCGTTCCCCGCGCTGCCGTCCACGCCACCTGCCAGCACCAAAGCCTCGGGTGCAAAGGCACTGAGCCTGGCCTGGGGGTCCTCCAGGCTCACCGCATACCGCGACCCCGTCCAACGCCGTGGGCGCCCCCCCTCCAGCCCTCCGTCCGCGGCTGTCCATTCCAGGACCGCGGCGGGGATGTTCCCGACGGCCTGAACTGCCTCCTTCAAGGAGTAGTCCCCGCTAGTGCCGATCACCACCACTCTCAGCGGGCCGGGGAGGCTGGTGCAGGCGACAAAGGCATCCACCCCAGCGCCCAATTCGTCCCGAGGCGAGATGAGCCTGCCCTGGGAGGATAACCGCCGGCCCGTGGCTTTTTCCAGTTCGGCCAGGCCTTGGAGCAGTCCGGGCACGACCCCCTTCGGGCTCACCGTGGTGGGGGCAGTTCCCCGGGCCACGAAACGATACCTCCCCTCCACCAACTCCACCAAGATGACCTTGGTCCGCGCGGAGCCGATGTCAGCCACCAGGAGCGAATGGTAGCCTCCCGCTGGCTCCTCCATACATCACTTCCCCCAGCTTTTCAGCGCTAATTCCAGGGCCTTGGTGCTTTCCATGGACAACGTAAACGTAAAGAAGTAGAGTGGGGTGAACCAGGCCGCCAGCGCCGGAACGAGCCAGCCCACCGGGGCCTTCTCGCCGGAACCGAAGAATCCGGCCACCAGCTTACCTTTCAGCGTCCAGGTCACGGCCAACGTAAGGCCGAAGATCAACACCATGCAGAGCAGCGATGCCATCCGCGTATCTGGCATAGATAGGAGGGCCTCGCTGGCCGGTTGGGCCAGCGAGGCCAGCACCATGGCCAGGGTCACCGTAAATAGCGCCAGCACCGTCCGGGGGCCCCCCAGCCAGGCAGTGAGGTCAAGCCTGCCCACGCTCAGCCGGTCCCCCCGCCGCCACAGGTGCCACAGGAACCACAAGAAGAAGACGGTATTGGGCGTCATTAACGTGGCGTAGAGCACGAAATGCGCCGGACTGGCCCAGGGTGCGTAGTAGGGTGACACGATGATCCAACTGGCGTAGATGGTCCCCAGGGCCACCAGGTCAAACCGCTGCTTGGACAGGGCATAAATGAGGAGGAACGGCAGCAGGATCGGATAATGGTACCCCATCACCTTCTTGGAAGCGATGAAGAAGACCAACGCCACCATAAGTCCCAGGTCGAAGAAACCAAATCGTCTCCTCAAGGCCAAGAAAGATAATCCCAGCACCAGCGCCATGGTGATGGGTGCCTGATAGCGCAGCAGAAAGAAACTGCTCCGGGTCTGTTCCACCAGGAACTCCTGGAGCCCCAGGAGCCACACCACCGCCGACTGGGTCTGCACGGGATAATACGGGACCACCACGAAAACGAGCTCATAGAAATCCCGGGAATACAGATAGAAAGGCAAGCTGATGCCGCCGAATACCAGAACGAATGTCAGGCCAGCGGTGGCTAGATTGCGCCAGCGCTCTTGCGACTGCTGCAAGAGGTATACCCCATAGGGGATGAAGAACAGGACTGCCGTCTGCTTAAGCGTCGTCGCCAGGCTTAATAAGGCGCTCACCAGGAAAACCTGCCTCCACCCTGAACGGCTGGCCAGGGCATAGGCCAGGATCGCGGGGACCAGCCATACTGATTCCTGATGGGACTGCACTGCCGTCTGATAGAAAATCACCGGATTGAACAGCCAAAATACCAGCGCCAGTCGGGCCAGTCGCTGCTGGCCCGAAATCCGCCCCACCAGGCGGTACAGGAGCCAGCCCATCAACAGGTCGGCCAGGACCACGGGCACCCGGATTAGCACGTAATCCGGCATGCCGGGCAAGAGCACGCCAGCGACGACGAAGGGGAAGAGCACCAGGCCGTACAGGGGCGGATACTGAAAGGCCCAGTCGTGCCAGATCTCCCGGGACCGCTGGTAAAGGTCGAAGAAGCTTCCGCCGTCGAAAAAGGACCTTCCCGCGCCGGTGAAGATCTGGGCGTCCCAGCCATTGGCGAAGTAGGGGCTAATGGTCAGGACCACCGTGAAGGTGGCCACGACGTAGGCCCCGAAGCAGCCCAGGATGAATCGCCAGTCGCCCCGCCGGGCTGGATGGCCTGTGCCTTCCTCCCCATCGATGGCAACGGCACCTCTCACCGTATCACCCCTAGCCAGTCTCGCAGGAGGAAATAGACCCGATCGATGAGCAGCGACACCCTTCCGGTGACCATTCCCCCAAAGGCCGCCCCCAGGGCCACCATGACCAGCAGGCGGCCGGCCTTGGCCCAGGGACTCAGCGCTTTCCCACCAAGACTCTCTGGCCGGGCGGTGAAATAGAAGTAAAGAAGGGTGCAAATCACTCCAGCTACCAATACCAGGTTACTTATCCACTGCCCCAGGCCAAGTCCCAGGTCCAGGGAAACGAACGTTGCGGCGGTCTGGGGCCAGATGGTCCCCACCAAGATGCCGCCCAGGGACAGGGCCGCGCCCACACCCACCAGATAGGCCAGTGGTATCCAGGTCAGCCGCCCCAAGCGGGGGAAGAAACGGGCTAACAGAAAGAGGCTCAGTAGCGCCGGGATGAAGAGGGGCCAGTTAGCTAAAGGGTCAGTAAGCAAGGGCCGGGCCAGCTTCGGGCCGAGGACGCTGCGATAGGCCACCACCACCGCATACCCTGCAGTCACGCCCACCAGCACGTGTTGGGTGACCCGAAAAAGGGGGCCATCCCAGAGGAGGTAGCTGAGTATCATCAGGGTGAGGATGGCGGCCACCCACACGCCAACCACATCGGCACCGGGCGGTTGGATACCCACGGGGATTCACCTATATCGGTCAAGTGTGGTGAGAGCCAGGTTGATGATAGCCGATACCCTGGCTTTTGTCAATGACGAGGCATCCGAGGGTGCTGCTGATCCCTTTGTGCCAAGGCTCACCCTACGGGAGCCGCCGGCAGGAGGCCCGTTCGATGAGATTGGGCTGGAGCACCAACCGGGCCGGCGACTTGCGTCCGGCCAGGGCATCCAGGATCATCTGCATGGCGATACGGCCCATCTGGAGGCGGGGCTGCTCCATGGTGGTCAGGGGTGGGATAACGTACTCAGCCTCGTCCAGGCCATCGAAACCGACGATAGACACGTCCCATGGCACCTTCTTTCCGGCCTGGATTACGGCCTGAAGGGCACCGATGGCCGTTAGATCGTTATAGCAGAAGACAGCGGTAGGCGGGACTGGCAGGGCCAGGAGCTTCGCCATCGCTTCTCGCCCGCCGGGGACCCGGCCATCTCCCATAGACACCAGTTGCTCGTCCGAGGATATTCCCGCCTCCCCCAGGGCCCGGCGGTAGCCAGCCAGGCGTCCTTTGTCGGTGTGACCTCCCCGGCGACTGCCCAGATAGCCGATGCGGGAATGACCCATTCCCAACAGGTATCGGGTGGCCGAATAGCTGCCAAGCTGGTCATCGGTGGAAACCGAGTAGATATATTCACCGGTCTGGTGGCTGTTGATGAGAACAATGGGTACCTGGAGTTTCTTGAGCAGCGAGAGATAGAGCCCGCCGATGCGGGAGGCAGCCACGATGATGCCGTCCACTCTCTTGCTGGAGAGCATCTCCACCGCTGCCCGCTCCCTTTTGTGGTCTTCGTGAGAGGTGGTGAGCAAAACGCCATAGCCCTGATCCTGGGCCAGCATCTCGATGCCCTCTACCACCCGAGAGTGAAAGGGATCGGTGAGGCTGGTGACCACCACCCCTACGGTGTGGGTGCGGCGAGTGACCAGTCCCCGGGCGATGGCACTGGGAGAATAGCCCATCTCCACGGCAATCTGCTGGACCTTTAGCCTGGTGGCCGTGGAGATACTGGGGCTATCCCGCAGTGCCCGGGAGACTGTGCTGTGGCTCACGCCGACCCTTCGGGCGATGTCTTTGATGGAAGCTCGCACCATTCACCACCTCACGCCATGGTGAATCCCGGGGGAAGTTCTGTCGCGACCTCCGGCAGCATAGTGCACACGTGTGCAAACACTTACCGCGACAAGACGAAGCAGCGCCAGGCCTGCCGCGGCAAGAGTTTAGCAGAAGGCTGCCCTCATGTCAAATTCAGTCTGGTGGCCTGGGATCGCCTTGACAAATGCCCTCTCGTTGTGTTAATATCAATGCGCACGTGTGCAATAAGATCGCTTTCGGGAAACTCTGGAGATAAAGGGGGTGATGGATGACCGGTTGTCAGGGGCCAGCACCGGAGCTGGCCAGTTCGTTTGATCAGCTCAAGTGTAAGCCTCATGGAGGAGATGTAAGATGTCGAATCTTCAAAAAGTCCTGAGGGTCATCGTCCTGGTGACCTTCTTGGGCACTTTGGGCGTTGCCTGTGGGCCTACGCCAGTCCCCACTACGGCCCCTCCCACGCCCACCAAGCCG
>DYIS01000054.1:0-5780 GCA_020723545.1 Ktedonobacter racemifer | reverse complement strand
CCGCCTCCACCGCCCCCCACCGCTACCCCGGTGCCGACCATCGAACTCGCCTTGACCTGCCGCTGCGTGGAGGGAGGCGTCAACGCCAACATGGTCAAGTGGTTCAAGACCTATCTGGCCCCCAAGTTCGCTGAGAAAATGAAGGCTGAGGGCAAGAACGTTACCGCGAAGCTGGTCGAGTTCGGCGGCAGCGACGAAGCCCTCAAAGAGCAATATGCCCTGGACCTGAAGGTGGGCAAGGGCTACGACGTGTTCGCCTTCGACGGTTTCTGGGTGCCCGAGTTCGTGGCCGGCGGGCTGCTCAAGCCTCTGGACGAGATAGCAGGCCCGGAGGTGAAACAGTGGGAGGGTTGGGGGCACATCAGCCCGGGCTTGCAGCAGATCCTTGGCTACCAGGGCAAGCTCTACGGCATCGCCTCGGGCACCGATGTGCGGGAGATCTTCTATCGCAAGGACCTCTTCGCGAAAGCCGGCATCGCCGAGCCGTGGCAACCCAAGAGCTGGGCTGAGCTGCTGGACACGGCGCGCAAGATCAAGAAGGCCCTCCCGGACGTCACTCCCCTGCAACTGAACGCCGGCACGGCCATGGGCGAGGCCACCACCATGCAGGGCTACTTCATGGCTCTCCTGGGCGCCGGCATTCACATGTATGACTTCGAAAAGGGAAAGTGGATCGCCAAGTCCCCGGCCATCGCGGATGCCCTGAACTTCTACAAGACCGTCTACGTGGACGAGAAGCTGGGCGACGCCCGCCTCCAGTTGCTCAAGGATGGTCGCAACCAGAGCTTCGCCCGGTTCCGAGACGGCAAGATAGCCATGCTGGTGGAGGGCGACTGGTTCTGGCGCTCGGTGATCGCCACCGGCGAGTGGAAGATCCCCAATCGCAACGAGGTCGTGTCCTTTGCCAAGATGCCAGCCAAGGAGCCCAAGAAGGGCTACAAGGGCCAGGACTTCGTGACCATCTCCGGCGGCACCGGCTTCGTCATTAACCCCAACACCAAGTACCCTAAGGAGGCCTGGGCCCTCTTGTCCTTCATGTTCAGCAAGGAGCCTCTGATGGCCTTCCAGGAGCTGGAGCCGCGCATCCGAGTGCGGGATGACGTGCCGGTGATCGGCGACCCGGTGATGACCGAGATGGCCAAGCAGCTCCTGGGCCTCACCACCGTGCGGCCCATGCTCCCAGAGTACCCCAAGATCTCCGCCGAGGCCCAGTTGTTGACCGAGCGTGTGGTCTCTGGCGAGATGACCCCGGAGAAGGCGATGGAGGCCTACGCCAAGGCCGTGACGGCCTTGGTGGGCCCCGACAAGGTCATCGAACTCAAATAACGCCCCAGAGGGTGGAGCTGGTTCCGCTGGCTCCACCCTCCGTCTTCCCATGGCAGCGAAAGGTGTAGGCGGTAGGAGCTAAACCGCGTTGGACGCAGGTTGGGCTATTCGCCTGCCCACCAGCGAGGACGCGGTTCCTCTTCTACTCGGGCATGCGTCTCACTTGTCCTGACCGTTTTCTTTGAGGTATGCCAATGACCGGGGGGGCGCCTATCCTGTCCCGACGCACCGGCTTTTTCTTTCTCCTCCCTTCCCTGGGCTTTGTTTCCCTCTTCATCCTGTTCCCTTTCGTCTGGGTCTTTTACCTGAGTTTCACCAATCAGACCCTCACCGGTGTGACGGCGATCCAGTCGCGCCTCGTCGGCCTGGCCAATTACCACCGCCTGCTGGATTTCGAGACATGGATGACCTCCGGGCAGTTTGGGAATGCCCTGCGTATTTCAGCCCAATTCGTCGTCGGCTCAGCTCTCATCGGCCAGGCACTTCTGGGGCTGGCCATCGCCTGGGCCTTCTATCGCTGGCGGGGGGCTTTCAGGGAGATAGTCTACACCCTGGTCATACTGGCCTGGATCATCCCCGACGTGGTGGTGGCCTTCACCTGGATGGCCTTCCTGGATCGCGACCGGGGCACCTTAAACGCTATCCTGCAACTCCTGAGGTTGGCCCCCGTGGACTGGCTGATCCAGCAGCCCGTGCTCTCCATCATCATCTTCAATACCTGGCGGGGGACGGCCTTTTCCATGCTCCTCTTCTCGTCGGCTCTGGCCACCATTCCCCCTTCCTACCTGGAATCGGCCGAGGTGGCCGGGGCCTCCGGCTGGCAGAAGTTCCGGGACATCATTCTCCCCCTGATCCGCAGCCACATCCTGACGGACATCATCCTGATTACCCTATGGACCTTCAATACCTTCACCCCGTTTCTCATCACCGGGGGCGGACCGGCCTTCAAGTCAGAGTTGGTGTCCATCTATACCTTCCGCATCGCCTTTCAGTTCTTCGAGTTCGGGCGAGGTGGGGCCATCGCCGTGGCGATGATGCTCATCAACCTGGTCCTGGCCCTGACCTATCTGACCATCCTCCGCCGACAAGGGGTGCGAACATGAGACTGGTGCGGCTTGTCCTGGCACGCGTGGCATTCTACCTCTTCGTAACCCTGGTGGCAGCCTTCTTTGCCCTGCCCATGTTATGGCTGGTGCTCACCCCCTTTAACCCCCGGGGCACCCTGGCCGCAGAGATACCCTCGCCGGCTACTATGGCGAACTTTCGCCTGGTGTTCGCCAATGCCTTCGCCATGCGGGCGCTCCTGAACAGCGCCATCCTGGGCATCGGGGCCATGCTCATCACCACCCTTGTGGCCACGCTGGCAGCCTACGCCCTCTCCCGCACCGATGTGCCGGGGCTGGATTTCCTGATCTATGCCCTGATCCTTTTTTCCTCCGTCGTCACCGGCACGGCGGCGATGGTCCCCATCTTCCTTTTGATCTTCTACCTGGGACTGATCGACACCCTCCTGGGGGTGATCCTGGTCTTTACCGGGGGGTTGCTACCCACGGCTATCTTCATCATGCGGGACTTTGTGGAAGGGATCCCGCGGTCTTACGAAGAGTCGGCCCTGGTCAGTGGCGCCACTCCGCGGCAGATGTTCCAGGACGTCGTCGCTCCCCTGGTGCAGCCGGGGATGATGGTGGTGGCCATCTGGGCTTTCGTGCACGTGTGGGGGGCTTTCCTCATCCCCTTTATCCTGCTGCGCAGCCCTACCAGTATGCCGGCGTCGGTGGCCATCTACTCCTTCTACACGGAAGCCGGCACGCCCATTATTACTCTGACATCTTCCTACGCCCTGCTCTTCGCCCTGCCGGTGCTGGTGCTGTATCTTTTGGTCAACTGGCGCTACGGCTTCCGCTTCTTTGGTGGGATCAAGCGGTAGCCTATACTAACCTGTAAGAGGGAAAACGCATGGCCCGTATCATGCTGGAGAATGTCACCCGGCGCTTTGGCCTGGTGATCGCCGTGGATAATGTTAGCCTGCCCATCATTGACGGGGAGTTCTTCGCCCTTCTGGGACCCTCCGGTTGCGGCAAAACCACCACTCTGCGTCTTATCGCTGGCCTGGAGGTTCCCACGGCGGGGCGAGTCCACATCGGAGACCGGGACGTGACTGGCCTCCCGCCACGGGAGAGGGACGTGGCTATGGTCTTTCAGGACTACGCCCTCTATCCCCACATGACTATCCTGGACAACGTGGGGTATCCTCTGAAAGTCAGAGGGGTGGGGAGACGCGAGATTCGGGAGCGGGTCGGCGAAGTGGCGGGGTTCTTGCAAATCGCTGAGCTCTTGGAGCGACGGCCTGCCCAGCTCTCGGGTGGGCAGCAACAGCGGGCCGCCGTGGCCCGGGCCGTAGTCCATAAACCCCAAGTCTTCCTCTTCGATGAGCCCCTCTCCAACCTGGATGCGAAACTGCGGCTGGAAGCCCGGGGGTTCTTGAAGCACCTACAGCATGAGCTGGGGATCACCACTGTCTACGTGACCCACGATCAGGCCGAAGCCCTGGCCCTGGCCGACCGTATCGCCATCATGAACCAGGGGCGCATCATCCAGGTGGGTACGCCGCTGGAGGTCTATCGCCGCCCGCAGACCACCTTTGTGGCCGGGTTCATCGGCAATCCCCCCATGAACCTCGTCCCGTGCCGTCTGGAGGTGGGGGTTGACACTGCTCACCTGGTGGGGACCACCTTTCGCCTGGATCTGACGTCGTTGCGAGATCGGCTGGCGCTCACCCTCCGCGATGGTGAAGAGGTCATCCTGGGGGTCCGGCCAGAACACCTTACCTTCTGTGGCCAGGGCGATTCTTTTGCTATTCCGGCGGAGACCTATGCCATCCAGCCTCTGGGTGCAGAGTGCGTGGTGATCCTGCTGGTGGACAGCACTACCCTCTCGGTGCGCCTGTTCACCGGAGAGCCTCCTCAACAGACCGGCCGGGTATGGGTGGGGGTGAACCCGGAGCGAATCCTGGTATACCGCAAGAGCGGAGAACTGGTGTTGGGATAACCGGTGACCAGAGCGATTGACTTAACCCTCAACTGAAAGTATAATTCCCCACGCTGATGTTCTCCTGGGCAGCCATACCCGAGGGCACTTCTTTAACTACTAACGAACAGTGAGCACCATTATTTACGTTATTGGGCATAAGAACCCAGACACCGACGCCATCTGCGCCGCCATCGCCTACGCCGAGCTCCGGCACCGGCTGGGTGACGCGAATGTGGTACCAGCCAGGCAGGGGGATCTCTGGGATCAGTCCCGCTTCGTGCTGGAACGCTTTGGAGTGCCCGAGCCGGTCCTGGTCCGCGACGTTCGGCTGAGGGTCAGCGACCTAATGAGCCCCAATCCGCTGGTGGCCAGCCCCGGCGACTCGCTCCTCCAGGTGGGCAGGCTGATCCGGGAGCATAACATCAGGGGCGTGCCGATACTGGACCATGACCGTCGACCCGTAGGCATGGTCTCGGTGGAGGACTTCGCCCGGGTGTTCCTGGACGGCCTGGACCCGGCTATTCTGGACAACGTGCCCTTAGAGCTAGAAAACGTTGTGCGGACCCTGGAGGGGCAGATCCTGGTAGCAGCCAGCAGCCGCCGGTTGCGCAACAAGGTCCTGGTGGGGGCGATGCGAGTGGAGAGCATGGCGTCACGCATTGAGCCCGACTGCCTGGTGGTCCTGGGTGACCGGGAGGATGCCCAGCGGGTGGCCATCGAGCGTGGCGCCGGGGCCCTGGTGGTCACCGGCAATCTGCCGGTATCCTCGGCGATCCTGGATCTGGCTCGGGAGCGCAACGTGACGGTGATATCCGTGCCGCATCACACCTTCACCACCGTGCGGCTCTTGAACATGAGCACCCCGGTGGCCCACATCATGCGCTCGGAGTACCTTGCTTGTTCGCCCGAAGACTATGTGGGCGACGTGCGCCGCTCGCTCTCCCGGGAGCGCACCATGCCCGTGATAGACGACCGGGGTTGCCTGGTGGGCATCCTCTCCCGCAGCGACCTGCTGAAACCGGCCCGCCGCCAGCTCATCCTGGTGGATCACAACGAAAGGGCCCAGGCGGTGGAGGGGCTGGAGGAGGCGGAGATCGTGGGCATCATCGATCACCACCGCCTGGCCGACATCCAGACGCCGCAACCGATCTTCTTCCGCTGCGAGGCCGTCGGCTGCACCTGCACGATCATCGCCGAGATGTACGGAGAAGCTGGGGTTCCCATCCCGCCAACCATGGCTGGGCTGATGCTGTCCTCCATCATCGCCGATACCTTGCTGTTCCGCTCTCCCACCTGCACCGCCCGGGACCGGCGGGCGGCCAAGGCCCTGGAGGCCTTCGCCGGCGTGGACGCAGAGGCCCTGGGCCACAAGATCTTCGCCGCCGGGATGGACCTCCTGCATAAATCGCCCCGGGAGCTCTTGT
>DYIS01000053.1 GCA_020723545.1 Ktedonobacter racemifer | reverse complement strand
CTTAGGGGGGAACTGCCAGCAGCTCTCCCAGCATCGCCTTAATGGTTCTAGCCTCGGCCACCAGGCCCGCGTCCAGGTCATAGACCGATTTTCCCGCCAGGTCGGCCTCGATGGCCAGGGGGCTGTAAGAGAGATAACCCAGCACCGGGACATCGGGCAAGCTCCTCAGGATGAACTCCCTGTCGCTTTCCGATCGTACCTTGCAGCCCACGGCGAAGACGTGAGGGATGCGGATGTCGCTGGCTAAGGCAGCAATGGTATGGGCGGTCTCCACCGAGCGCAGTCCCGGCTCCACCACTACGATCATGGCGTTCACCGCCTCGGCAGTGCCCCGGCCCAGGTGCTCCACGCCCGCCTCCATGTCCATGAGCACCACCTGGGACCTCTCCAGCAGGAGGTACCGGACCAGGCTTTTCAACAGCACGCTCTCCGGGCAGACGCACCCGCTGCCTCCCTTCTTGACCGTGCCCATCACCAACAGCCTGACGTCGTGGTAGCGGGCGCTGTACCGCTCGGGGATGTCGTCCACCCGGGGATTCAAGCGGAAAATACCGCCCATGGTGCCGGGCTTGGCGCCGGTGCGTTCCTCGATCAGGTCCTTCATCTCCGAAATGGGGACGATGCTCCGGGCTAATTCTGCCGGGAAGCCCAGGGCCGAGGCCAGATTGGCATCGGGATCGGCGTCTATGGCGATTACTTTATGGCCTTCCTCAGCGTAAAGTCGGGCCAGCAGGCTGACCAGGGTCGTCTTGCCCACCCCGCCTTTGCCGCTAACCGCCAGTTTCAGCATCCATTTTCTCCCGCAACTATCCACTTGCCGCGACAATTATAGTACAACCGGCTGGAATATTCCAGGCCATCCTGGGCAAAAAGTTGCGGGCAAAAGGAATACCTCCAACTTTTCCAACACCCTCGGCTCGCTAGAATGCATACACCGCGCTAGCTAGCGGCCTCCAGATCGAACTCCTCGAAGCCCAGCCAGAACCCCGACCCGGTCAGGTAGTCATATTCGCCCTGAAGCACGGTCAGATGCCCCTTCTCTTGCTCTACCAGGCGCAAGTACATAGCCCTGCCATCGGGGTCCGTCGTCTCCCGGGCTGCTCTGGAATACAGTGCGATGGAGTCTTTCTCGGCCTTGATGCCCCTTTCCAGCGCCCGCAGCTCGGTGGCGTTCGGGGCGATGGCCCTGGCCGCCTGGGCCGATTTCGGAAAGACGAGCCTTCGGCGTCTGGCCGAGCCTTTGCCCGCCGCAGCCTTCGGGTTCGGCCACTGCGCCGTGTTCTTCAAGGAGACGTAGGCCGTCTCCAGGAGCGTCAGGTGGGTCTGCTCATCCCTGGCCAGGGTGCGGAACATCCTCCGTCCCTGAGGATCGGCGGTGATCTCGGCCGCCTGGGTGTAGAAGGCATAGCCGTCTTTCTCCAACTGCATGGCCGTTTCCAGCGCTAGAAAGGCCCCTTGGGTGTCACTCATAGAACTCCCTCTCAATTTGGATTCAAAATCAGGCTCAAGGTCGTCACCGCGCCGGCATTTACCGGGGCGTTAACCCCACCGGCCCGGTATCCCGGCAAGGCAGCGGTGACCACGTACTGGCCGGGAGGCAGGTCCACGAAGCCAAAATAGCCGTTGCCGTCGGAGGTGACCGAGACGTTGGCCGGGCCGGAGACGCTGACCGTAGCGCCGTCCAGTTCTCGGCCGTCGCGGGCTTTAACCACCCCTCGGATATGACCCCTTGTCGGTTGCTCCTTCCAGGGCATGGCCGGCACCCGGGCCCGAGCCTGAAAGACAGGCGAGCCTCCAGGGTTGTAGCTCGTGCCTTGTGTAAGGGCTTTCAGGAACTCACCGTTGGGCACGGTTGGCTTTCCGGTCCAGCGGTTTTGAGCGTTGGTGACGGCGTAAGAATAGATCGAGAGGCCAGAGGCGTAGTTTCCCATCGCGGAGGCAGCCTGGGCCCGGCGCATCTGGTTGAGGGTATCGGCGATGGTGTTCAGGTAGGCCCCCACGCCGATGACGACCTGCCGATTGTAGCGATGATTCTTCGACCACTCGATCCAAAGGTCATAGGCCGCCTTTCGCTGGGATAGATTATCTCGAAGGTAGCACATGGGAACGGCAAAATCCAGGATCCCCTCCTGCAACCAGGCCCGCCAATCCTGGAAGACCTCCTGGTAGGCCCTGGTGTTAGCCCAGTCCGTTTCCCGCACTGGCGGGTTGCCCCAGGGTATGGTAGCGGCGGAGACCTTAACCTTCGGCTTCGTGGCTACGGCTTCCAGCCAGATGCGGCGAACCAGGGCCGTCACCTGATCTCTTCGCCACTGCTGCCAGCGGCGGTCATTGGGCTGGGGCCTCCCCGAGGTGCCATATCGGGAGTTGTAGCGGTCCAGGCTGACCTGGTTGTAGCCCCACTCGATCCCGGGGTAGCGAATGAAGTCCAGGTGGATGCCATCTACGTCGTAGTTACGCACCACGCTCAGGCAAACGTTGGCCAGGTATTCAGCGGAATCGGGGTGGCCCGGGTCCAGGTAGTCCCCGGGTTTTCCCTTGTAGGTGGCGGTCATCCAGTTGGCCGACCCCTGGGCCTTGGGCCCGTGAAGATTATAAACGTGGTTCGGGCTCTTGGGCGGCGCCAGCCGGGAAGACCAGACGGGCATTACCACCAGCCAGGCATGGACCTCCAGACGCGGATTGGCCTGGTGGGCTTTGGCAATGGTGTAGGCCAGGGCGTCGAAACCCGGAGCGAAGTTCTTATCCTCGGCCCGGGGTTCGAGGCTTTGATTATAGTAGGAATCGCCCCGGGCGCGCACCTGCAGAAAAATGGCGTTGAAGCCGGCGGACCCGGCTTCCTGCACCAGTTTGTCCACCTGCGCCGGCGTCTTGAAGCCATCGTGGAAGGCATCCACCCAGATGGCCCGGAACTCCTCTCCGCTGACAGGAGACGCAGCCGTGGGAGCTGGCACCACTGTTGTGGGAGTCGCGGCGGGGATGATCCGGGTGGCAGTGGCGGTGGCAGGCGAAGCGGCGGGCGTACTGGTGATCGTGGCCGTCGGAGGCGTGGTGAGGGTGGCCTGGGGCGTATCAGTGGGCACTGCCACGCCACCATACCGCGATCCGTCCGTAGTGGACGCGGTGAGGGTGAGCTGGGGCGTATCGGTGGGCACCGGAGGCCAGGTGGGGCCGGGCGAGGGCTCCTGATCAGCGCCCAGTTCCTCCTGGAGTGCCAAGGGCCCGACCGCGGTGCCCCAGGGCGAAATAGTGGTGGTGGCCAGTATCAGCGAGAGGATCAAGAGCGCGGCCAGCCAGGGCCTTTTTGTCAACGACGCCAATGACCGCACCGTGGGTGTCAGCTCTGCAGGCAATTTCAGTACATCCTGGGAAGCTTTTTGCGCCAGGCCAGGGGGAGGATGAGGTCCATGGCATCGTCCACCGTGACGATACCCAACAAACACCCGGCATCGTCCACCACTGGAATGGCCAAAAGATTATACCTGGCCACCAGCCGGGCTGCCTCCTGGCCGCTCTGCCGGACGTTCACGCTGACGACCTTCGTTTCCATGATCTCGCCCAGCCTGGCCTGGGGGTTAGCTACGATCAGGTCCCGCAGGGATAGCACTCCCACCAGGACCCCTCGAGCGTCGGTGACGTACACGTAGTATAGGTTCTCCAGCTCCTCCGCCATTCCCCGAATGCGGGCTATGGCCTCCTGGGCCGTCAGCTCGGGTGGGAATCCAGCGTACTCGGTGGTCATGATCCCCCCGGCCGAGTTCTCAGGGTACCCGAGGAGCTCTTTCACGTCGTGAGACTCGTCCTCCGCCATCAGGCCCAGGAGCTCCTGTGCCTTCTCTTGTGCCATGTCCTGCAGCACATCGGCAGCCTCATCCGGGGCCATCTCTTCCAGGATGTCCGCCGCATGAGCTGGCTCCATCTCCTCCAAGAGGTCAGCCTGGCGCTCGGGATGTACCTCCTCGATGGTGTCGGCCGCCACCGCAGCGCTCAGTGACTCCACCAGGTCACTGCCCTCGCTGGGTGCCAACTCGTGCACTATATCCGCGATCTGCGCCGGATGCAAGGACTCTAGAGGACGTTGCGCCGACTTGATCTTCAGCGCCGAGAGGTCGGCATCCTCCCAGGTTACCACCCGCTCCGGCAGGATGCGCATCAACGGGCGGGCCAGGGCCTCCCCGCCCAGCCGCCGCAGGAACCCACGGGCGCCTACATCGAAGCCCACCAGGAGAAACGAGTCCACTGGCCCTTCAAAGATGAGGTCGCTAACGCGAACCACCTTAGCGCGCCTGGTGTCCACCACCTGCTTATCCAGAAGGCCCCGGGCCAGGAGCGACTCGCCGATCGCAGCGTGGAACGGGGCCTCTAGTTCCCTGGAGGTTACGGTCACCCGCCGCTTTTCCAGGGCCCGGACCCGGGCCCAGGGGACGAGCTCGGTCTCCCCCTTCCCCAGGTCTATTAGCAAGGACGTGGCTTCCGGCGCCTTGGGAGAGAGCGCCACGGCAATGTCCTTCGCCTTACCCAGGTGCTGCCCCGAGAGATCTACAACTATTGAATTCAATATTTCGGTCAAGTACATTTCGCTCGTTCTGCCCAGCGCATGGCTGGCAGCCATCCCGAGGGGCGACGCCTGCTTTGTCAGGCGGTATTCTAAGCGACGGTCGGCGGGCTGCCCCGATAGATAGTATATCACCTCAAATAGCGCAAGGCAACGTGGCGACGGCGATAAGGCCTTGTTCCCTCTTGCATTCTGCCAGGTTATATGCTAGGATTGTTAAGGCTTGGCTCGAGATAACAAATCAGGCGAGGCGAAAGCACGCCCCGCCTGGTTGACAAAAACCAACTCTACGGTCTAGCTATGGACCATCTCCCATTCCGGGATGAACTTCTGCCACTCCACATACTCTTGCAGGTGCTGGTAGAATAGGTGATAGGTGGTAGCCCTGGGTTGGCGCGGCAGGCGCAACAGCCTCATCCGGCTATCATTGAGGGTGCGGCTGCCCTTGCGATGGTTGCAGACCTTGCAGGCGCTGACCAGGTTTTCCCAGGAGTGGGTCCCTCCTTTTTGTCTCGGGATCACATGATCCAGGGTCAGGTCTTTAGTGCGCGTGCCGCAGTACTGGCACGTGTAGTTGTCCCGGATGAAGACCTCTCGCCGCGTCAATTTTAGCTGGGGCCGTGGCTTTCTGATCATGTATACCAGGCGGATCACCGAAGGCCGGAGCAAGGTCAGCGAGGGGGTCCTGATCACCCCAAGGCCGTGTTCCAATACCTCGGCCTTGCCACGATCCAGGAGCACAATGGCTCGGCGGGTGTTACAGACGTTCAGGGGCTCGTAGTTCTGGTTGAGGACCAGGACCGCTGTCTCGACGGGCATGACCGAACCCTTCTCACAACAAAATTGGTCATAGTTTAGCACTTTGGGCGAAATTCTTCAATACCTGTCGCAGGAGAATCTTGCATGGCGCCGATGATTTCCTTCCGCAAGGTCAACAAGTGGTTCGGCTCCAATCACGTCCTGAAGGATGTCACCTTTGACGTGGTGGAAGGCGAAGTTGTGGTGATCTGCGGTCCCAGCGGCTCGGGGAAGAGCACCCTGATCCGCTGCATCAACCGGCTGGAGCCTATTGGAAATGGCGAGCTGGTGGTGGACGGCATCTCGGTCAACGATCGCAAAGCCGACATCAACCGACTGCGCCAGGAGATAGGCATCGTCTTCCAGTCCTTCAATCTCTTCCCCCACATGACTGCCCTGGAGAACATCACCCTGGCGCCGTTAAAGGTGCGAAAGATGTCCAAGGAGGAAGCCGAGGCCACCGGGCTCCGGCTGCTGGCCAGGGTCGGCATGCCCGAGAAGGCCAATGCCTATCCCGCTCACCTTTCCGGAGGCCAGCAGCAACGAGTTGCCATCGCCCGGGCCCTGGCCATGCATCCCAAGATCATGCTCTTCGACGAGCCCACCTCGGCCCTGGACCCGGAGATGATCAAAGAGGTGCTGGACGCCATGAAAGATCTGGTCAAGGATGGCATGACCATGGTGGTGGTCACCCACGAGATGGGGTTCGCCCGGGAGGTGTCCCACCGCATCACCTTTATGGACAACGGCATCATCGTTGAGGAGAACACACCAGCGGAGTTCTTTGCCAATCCCCGGAGCGAACGGACCAAGCAGTTCCTGAGCAAGATCTTGAAGCATTAGCTTAAGGAGTGAGCATCTTCGGATACCGCTGCGGTGCCCTTTGGCATTTGAGAATGCCCACTCCGCGACTCTAGTAGTAAGGGATGGAAAGGGAGGTGAGCGCACAGAACAGGTGATAAGAGTTGAGGGCACGAGCAAGGTCATACCTATTAATTCTCTGGAGGGTACGAAGACATGAAACGACTTTTAACCTTTTTCTCCTGGGTGATCCTGCTTTCCTTAGCGCTCGGCTTGGTAGCAGGCTGTGGGCCCACCCCGGTACCGCCCACCCCGACCAAGGCAGCACCCACCAAAGCACCGGAGGGGACCCTGCTGCGCAAGATACAGGACCGGGGCAAGCTGATCTTGGGCGTCAAGTACGATGTCCCTCTGTTCGGCTACCTGAACCCACAGACCAACCAACTGGAGGGCTTCGACGTGGCCCTGGGGAAGGAGATCGCCAAGAAGATCTTCGGCGACGAGACCAAGGTGGAGTTCAAACAGGCTGTCTCCAAGGATCGCATCCCCTTCCTCCAGCAGGACGTGGTGGATCTCATCATCTCCACCATGACCATCACCGAAGCCAGGGAGAAGGAGATCGACTTCTCTGAGGTCTACTACCTGGCCGGTCAATCCCTTCTGGTGCCCAAGGGGAGTCCCATCAAGAGCATCGCCGACTTGGAGGGGCGGACGGTGGCCAGCGTTAAGGGCTCCACCAGCGAGAAGAACATCCGGGAGAAAGCCCCCAAGGCTAATGTCATCCTCTTCGATTCCTACTCTGAATGCGTCACGGCCATGGTGGGGAAGCGGGCCGAGGCGGTTACCACCGATGACATTATCCTCGCCGGCTTCGCCAGCCAGAACAAAGACCTGACCCTGGTGGGTGGGCTCTTCACCTATGAGCCCTACGGCATCGGCATCAAGAAGGGGAACAAGGAGCTGGTAGATCTGGTCAACGGTGTCATCCGGGACCTGAAGGCCTCCGGCCGGTGGAAGGAGATCTACACGAAGGAGATCGGAGATAAAGCCGGTATCCCCGCCCCGGTGCCGCCCATCGGCGACTGGCGGGAGATCATGAAGTCCGCGCCCAAGTGATTCCCAAAAGTCGAGATGCGAGATGCAGGACATCCGCCGCCTGCATCTCGCATCCTCGTCTCTTGAGGTAGTGCATGCCGCCCGACTATGTCGGTAAGGTTGTCATCGACAACCTCCCCCTACTGTTGGAGGGATTCTGGATCACGATCTGGCTCTCCATCCTCTCCAGTCTGATCAGCCTGGTGCTTGGCACAGTCATCGGCGTGGCGCGCATAGTCCCCTTTCGCCCGCTGCGCTCCTTTGGCACCGTCTACGTGGAGTTTTTTCGCAACACTCCCCTCTTGATCCAACTTTTCTTCTTTTATCACGGCCTACCCCGGGCTGGGATCACCTTTTCTGCCTTCGAATCCGCGTTGTGGAGTCTCGCCATCTACCATGCCGCCTATGTGGCCGAGGCAGTACGTGCGGGGATACAATCCATCCACCGGGGGCAGATGGAGGCGGCGCGATCGTTAGGCTTCAGCTATCTGGCGACCATGCGCTACATCATCCTTCCCCAGGCCTTCGCAATCGTCATCCCACCCCTGGGGAACCTCTTTATCGCGCTCCTCAAGAACACCTCCCTGGCCAGCACCATCGCCGTGGCCGAACTTCTCTATCAGGGAGAGGTCCTGGACTCTCGCACCTTCCGTACCTTTGAGATCTTCACCGCTGTGGGGATCCTTTACCTCTGCCTGACTCTCCCCCTGGGCGGCTTTGTGAACCTGGTGGAGCGGCGCTTGGCCAGGGCGGGGCGAGGAGCGTAGAGTTCTCTCTCTGGAGGCATCTTGTGGGCAACTGGGCAGTCTTTGGCGACACCCGCACCTGGATCTTCCTGGGGAACGGGCTTCTGGTGACGATGCAGGTAGCCCTGGCGGCCATCATTCTCAGCATGGTCTTCGGCGTCCTGCTGGCCCTGGCGCGGTTGGCCCGTTTCCCCTTGATCCACTATCCAGCGGTGGCCTATATCGAGGGGATCCGGGCCTTGCCGGTCTTCCTTCTGATCATCTATGTCTTCTTCGCCTCGGCCCGGCTTGGGGCGCAGCTACCAGTGGAGTGGGCGGTAGTTCTTGCCCTCACCGTCTACACCAGTGCCGTCAATGCTGAGATCGTGCGAGCCGGCGTTCTCTCCATCGAAAAAGGCCAGGTGGAAGCAGCCCGTTCCCTGGGTCTAACCTACACCCAAATGATGCGCTACGTAGTTCTCCCCCAGGCCCTCCAGCGGATGATCCCACCCCTGGTCAGTCAGTTTATAACCTTGTTGAAGGACACCTCCCTGGGCACGGTAATCGGACTTTTGGAGCTCCTGCGCCGCGGGGAGATCATTTACCGGGGCACCTACCAGGGGCGGGTGAACAATAACCCCATCGAGTCCCTTCTTGTGGTGTCCATCATTTACTTTATTCTCTGCTACTCGCTGTCCGGGCTAAGCTTGCGCCTGGAGAGGAAGCTGGCGGTGGGATAGCCGGTTTACCTTGACACTGGATACCATTTTGACTATAATGGCCGCAGCCATGAATCGGGCAGGCAAAACCTCAGGGAGAATTCGCCCATGGGCCTCTTCCAAGCCATAAGCGACTTCCTGGATCAGATCTTCGGCAAGGGCCCCGCCCCCAAAGCCCAGCCGGCCGCACGCCCACCATCCGCCGGGTTCGCCCCGGCCGATGCGCCGCATCCGCCGGAACGCCTCACGATCACCCGGGGGACCGCCCCGGGAGGGCCGCCACCAGCCCCTGATTTGGCCACACCGCCCGAGCCTGAGCCCAAGCCCGCGCCATCCCAGCCCTACGCACCGCCACCACCGGCGGTGTCGCCTGCTCCCGAGATAGAGGAGATCAGGCAGGAGGGATACACGATCAAAGAGGCCCGCCGCGATTTGAAGCGCATCCGGACGAAAATGGCTCAGTTGGCCGACGCCTTCGCCAGCGGTGCCATCAATCGATCGCAATTTGAGGAGATGTACGCCCACTATCAGAAGCAGCGCCGCTATGTGGAACTCCTGTCCTCCGGGATGGCGGACGAGGACGAGGCCAGGATGGTCATCGCCGAGGGCTCCACGGTGATGATTAAGCGGCGACACGAGGCCAAGGTGCTGGCGTACGCCGTCTACAGCAACGAGACCTCCCTGCCACTGCTCACCCAGGGCGACTTCCGGATGGACACGGCGCTGGTGGTGGGTATGCTCAGCGGATTTAGCAGCGCCACCGAGGAGATGTTCGGCGCTGGCCTCAGCAAGACCGAGGTGGAGGACGGCAAGGTGCTGTGTTTCGTGCCCGGAGCTCACACCACCCTGATCACCCTGTACTCCACCGAGCCATCACCGGCCCAATTGGACGTCCTGGATGGCTTACACCGGGATTTCGAGGTGGCCAATAACGCCAACCTGACCAGCGGCTCGATGGACCCGGAGCAGTTGGTCTTCCCCCATACCGCAGTTCTGGGTACTCCCAGGCCCAGCTAGGCTGCCGTACCGGTAGCCGGCGCACTGCAAAGACCCGTGCCAGACGACGGCACCACCATCCACCTTAGGAGGAGCTTCGCTCAAGATGGAGGCGGAACAACCAAAGCCCTCACGCACCTTTAAGGTTACCATAGCTGGCGACGGCAACGTCGGCAAGACGTCACTGGTCAGGCGGTACTGCACTGGCATGTTCCAGGCCTCGCGGGTCCTGACCATCGGGGTGGACTTCCAGACCAAGGTAGTGGACCTGGGTGACGAGAGGGTCAAGCTCACCATCTGGGACGTGGCCGGGCAGGACCGTTTTTCGGTCATGAGAGGATCGTTTTATCGCGGGTCCAGTGCGGTTGCCTTGGTCTACGACATCACGGTAAGAGAGTCCCTGGACAACCTGAGCAAATGGGTTGCCGAGATCCGCGCCTCCTTGCCCCAGGTGCCATTCATTGTGGTTGGTAACAAGATCGACCTGAAGCGCATGGTAGACCCGGCCCAGGCCCAGACCTTCGCCGCCGCCATAGGTGCCCCCTACACGGAGACGAGTTGCTTGACCGGTGAGGGCGTAGAGGAGATGTTCCGCACCCTGGTCCTCAGGGCCTTGGAGACGGCCAGGGTCTAACGCCCCGGGGAACGCCGGCGGCATTCTCCGTCCGGCCCATCCCAACCAGTTTCCTCCGTGGACAGTTGTCCCTCAAGCTGTGTGGGTAGTTTCACCGGGCCGTAGAGAGTAGGGCACCTCAGCTTTTGTGTTGCAGGATGCCATAGACTGAGGTGCCTTTTGCTACCAAATTGGAGGCCAACTCTTGAGTTCGAATGACCTGGTGACGCTCAACCGGATCTGGGTGGTGATATCCGCCACTTTAGGCCTGGCAACCATTTTGGGACTCTTGTTGCAGGTCCTGGCCTTCCGTCCAGCCCGCCAGTCCGGCAAAGTTATGCCTACGATGATCCTGTGCCTGGCCTCTGGCCTCCTGGGTTACCTGGCCTGCGGGTTTGCCTTCCAGTTCGGTGGCGTGAGGGAAGCCTTGCCCTCGTTAGGGAAGCTAGAGTTATTGGGCCGGGAATGGGCCCCCCTGCGGAATAGCTTTGGCCCGGGCTGGGGCCTTCTGGGGCTGGATGGCTTTTTTCTGGCGGGCGCTGGTCGGGATATGGGCGTGTACGCGCTATTCTACCTGCAATCTGTGCTTATGTTAAGTGCCATGGCCGTTGTCACCCTACCCCTGGCAGCCTGGGCAAAACCGCCGGCCCTGGTCGGCTATAGCCTGTTTTTTGGGTCCTTTCTGTACCCGGTGATCGGCAACTGGGCCTGGGGTGGCGGATGGCTCTCTCAACTGGGCTCGAGCCTGAAGCTGGGGCACGGCTACGTGGACTACGCGGGCTCGGGGCTGGTTCAGGCCACCGGCGGGCTGGCCGCCCTGGCCGGGGCCCTGATCCTGGACACCGGGAAGGGCCGCGCCCGGGAAGAGAGCCGCGCCCTGGGCCGCCAGCCGGAGAACGGGCCTTTGGCCGCCATTGGGTTAGTCGTCGTCTTCTTGGGGTGGACGGCCCTGGTGCTGAGCAATACCCTGGCGGTGGACAGCGCCGTCATTGCCCTGGTCATGACCGATGTCCTCCTGGCCGCAGCCGGGGGATCAGCAGCCTCGGCCAGCTACATGGCCTTCACCACGGGGCGGTTGGTCTGGCACTATCCGGCCCGAGGGCTCCTGGCCGGGGCCGTGGCCGTGAGCGCGGCCGGGCCATTTATTTCCCCGGTGATGGCCGTCCTGGTCGGGGCGGTGGCTGGTTTGCTGATGTGCGTCACCGACTTTCTCCTGGGAATGGTCTTGAAGGGGTATGACCGCTTCGGAGTTATCTCCCTGCATGGGGCCAGCGGGCTTTGGGGGGTGGTGGCCCTGGCCCTGGTAGCCAATGGTCGGTACGGCCAGGGATGGAACGGGGTTGGGGAAGAGAGCTTTCTAGGCATAGCCGGCCAGGGGGTCTCTGGGCTCCTCGTCTCCACGGGCCTGCGGCCAGACCTGACCCAGCTTGCTGCTCAGGCCCTGGGGGTCGCGACGCTATTCATCTGGTCCTTCGGCCTCTCGTGGCTCTTCTTCAAGGTGTGGGATGCCCTTTGGGGCCTGGGCTCGTCTCCCGCTGACACTTAGCCCACAGCAATGAGTCGGCTTCGAGAGCTAACCCACGCTTTCGTCGGGCGTTTCTTTACCACTGAAGCTTCGTCTCAAACCGACAAGCAAAAAAGAACCCTCCCACGAAATCAGAAC
>DYIS01000052.1:8737-11983 GCA_020723545.1 Ktedonobacter racemifer | reverse complement strand
GGGCGGCCTTCAGCGCCACCTGGATTTCCCCGAGCCGGCCCTCCGTGTTTTGACCGCTGGCCAGTTGGCTGTCCAGCTTCTGGTACAAAAGCGTGATCTCGGCGCGGTCCTTGCGGTGCTCTTCGTCCAGCCACGCCACCAGCCTGGCCAGCCCTTCCAGGGTGATCTCTTTACTTGGCGTCGGTCTCTCCATATTCGGCCTTCCTCTTTTTGGGTTGGGTGGGGAGGGTCTACAGGCCTCACCCTAGGCGTCCCTAAGTTGAAACAGGGGCAGGGGAGAAGCAGGCGAGCCAATGATACCACAAGCGCGGCCCGAGGACAAGCTGATGGCCTCGGCGGCCTCCCTTGACTTGCCCTGGCTTCGTGCTAAAATAGGCAGGAATTTCTCACCAACGCTGGGGGTGATTTCTTCGCAGACTCCCGGTGTCTGCCAGACACCGGGAGTCTGGGCCTAGCTACACCGGCCAGAATCAACGAGGAGGTTTGCTTCATGCGCAGAGTCTGCGTGATCTCCGGCGGGATCACCAAGTTCGCCAAGGCCAATCCCGAGCTCACCCAGGAGGCCATGTGCAAGGATGCCTTCGACCGGGCGCTGGCCGACGCCGGGCTGGAGCTCAAGGACATCGACTCCTCCATCTGTACCTACTTCTCCGACCACTTCAACGGCCAGCTCCTCTTCGATTCCCTGACCCAGGACTACCTGGGCCTCTGCCCCAAGCCCAGCATGCGCATCGAGGGGGGCGGCGCCACCGGCGGGCTGGGCATCCGGGCCGGCTACATGAACGTGGCCTCCGGCCTCTCTGACGTGTGCCTGGTCTACGGCTTCGAGAAGATGTCCGAGGTCAGCACCGCCAAAGGGAACGAGTTCATCGCCCTGGCCTCGGATACCGATTTTGACTTCCCGGTGGGCGGCTTCTACTCCGGCTATTACGCCACCATGGCCCAGCGGCACATGCACGAGTTCGGCACCACCGCCGAGCAGTTCGCCCGCATCGCCGTCAAGAACTACGATAATGCCTTCTACAACCCCTACGCCCAGAAGCACGAGCGCCTCACCGTCCAGGACGTATTGAACGCCCCCATGATCGCCACCCCCATCACTCGCCCTATGGTGTGCGTGATGTCCGACGGTGCGGCCTGCGTGATCCTGGCCAGCGAGGAGAAGGCCAAGCAGATCACCAGGCGCCTGGTGTACATCACCGGCCTGGGGTGCGGCACCGATACCATGCGCCTGGGTGACCGGCCCCGGGGCGACGTCATCCTCCTCCCCGGTGAGGAGCCCGAGAAGTACGCCTACCTGAAAGGCAGGTGGCCGGGGGTGGCCAGCTTCCGGGGCGGGCGGGAGGCGGCTCGCCAGGCCTACCTGCAGGCTGGCATCACCGATCCCCTGCACCAGATCGACTTCGCCGAGGTCCACGATGCCTACGCCTCCAGCGAGCTCCAGACCTACGAGGACATGGGCTTTTGCAAGTACGGGGACGGTGGCAAGTTCGTGGAGTCCGGGTTGCCTTACTTGGATGGCGAGCTCCCGGTTAACCCCTCCGGCGGGCTCATCGCCTGCGGCCACCCGGTGGGCGCCACCGGGATCATGCAGGGGGTCTTCGCCCTGTGGCAATTACAGGAGACGATCCAGGACCACATGAAGAGCGATCGGCTGCAGGTCAAGGACGCCCGCCGTGGGCTGATCCACAGCCACGCCGGGACCGGCACCTACATCACGGTGCACATCTTGGAGAGAGGATGGTGAGCCAAGGTGACCGACGTATATTCTTTCCAGCCCCTGATGGTCAGGCGGCCCTACCGCATCGAGTACATTCACAGCTACGGCGAGGTGAGCCAGTTTTTCCTGGGCCTAAAAGAGCAAAAGCTCTACGCCAGCCGTTGTCCCAGGTGCGGCGCCACCTGGCTCCCGCCCCGGCGGGATTGCGGCAAGTGCGGGGCCAAATGTAACTGGTTCGAGGCACCCACAGAGGGTAAGATCCACACCTACTCCGTGCTGCATTTCGCTGGAGAGGCCTTCTTGAATGACCTGCCTTTCGTCCTCGTGTACGTGGAGTTCCCGGGCATCGACACGGTCTTCTTGTCCAGACTGGTGGGGGTCAAGCCCGAGGACATTGTGATCGGCATGCCGGTGAAGGCTCGCTTCAAGCGCTTGGTGGAGTGGAACGCCAATGACGTCTATTTCGTACCGGCGTGACCGAGTTATTTACAAGTAAAAAATCCGATGGCAGCGGTGGGGCGGGCATCGTGCCCGCTCTCGATTTAGATTGAGGAGGGGCCAATGATAGAATCCTCGTCCCGAGGTCGCTATTTCGACGAGTTTGAGATCGGCCAGGAGTTCAACTCCCCCGGCCGCACCGTCACCGAGGCCGACGTGGTGGCCTTCGCCGCCCTGTCCGGGGACTACAACCAACTGCACACCGACGCGGAGTTCGCCAAAACTACGCCTTTCGGTGCCCGCATCGCCCACGGGCTCCTGGGGCTTGCCATCGCCTCGGGCCTGGGCGGCCGGGTGGGCTTCATCGAAGGCACCGCCCTGGCCTTCATGGGCCTGGAATGGAAGTTCGCCAAGCCCATCTTCCTGGGCGACACGGTCTCCCTGAAGGCGAAAGTCGCCAGGAAAAAGCCCCTGGGTGACCAGGCGGGCATCGTAGTCTTCCAGGCAGCCCTGGTCAATCAAAAAGGCGAGACGACCCAGCGGGGCGAGTGGACGGTACTGGTGGCACGGAAGGGGCAGTGATTACAAGGAGGCGCAGATGGACTTCAGGCTCACATCGGAGCAACAGCTCATCCGTGACACCGTCCACGATTTCGCCCAGAAGGAAGTCGAGCCTGTCGCCGGCGAGATCGACCAGACCGAGCGCTTCCCCTGGGAGATAATCCGCAAGATGGCCGAGCTGGGCCTTCTTGGACTGCCATTTCCGGAGAAATACGGCGGGGCCGGCGGCGATACGGTGAGCTTCGCCATCGGCGTGGAGGAGATCTCCCGGGCCTCCGGCTCCCTGGGGATCACCATGTCCGCCCACGTCTCCCTGGGGGCCATGCCGTTCTACCTCTTTGGCACCGAGGAGCAGAAGGAGCGCTACCTGATGCCCCTGGCCCGGGGCGAGATGTTGGGCGCCTTCGGCCTCACCGAGCCTGAGGCCGGCTCCGACGCCGGGGCGATCAGGACCACCTCCGTCCGCGATGGGGACCATTGGGTCATCAACGGCCAAAAGACCTTCATCACCTCCGGTGCCATCGCCG
>DYIS01000052.1:6662-8727 GCA_020723545.1 Ktedonobacter racemifer | reverse complement strand
AAGGAAAGGGCACCAAGGGGATCAGCGCCATCGTCGTGGAGAAGGACACTCCGGGCTTCACGCCCGGGCGCAACGAAGACAAGCTGGGGCTCCGGGCCTCCGTCACCAGCCAGCTCTTCTTTGAGAACTGCCGGGTGCCGGCCCAGAACCTCCTGGGCAAAGAGAATGACGGCTTCCGGCAGGCGCTGGTGTGTCTGGACGGCGGCCGCATCGGCATCGGAGCCATGGCCGTGGGCCTGGCCCAGGCGGCGCTGGATGCAGCCTTGAACTACTCCCAGGAGCGGGTGCAGTTTGGCCAGCCCATTAGCCGTTTCCAGGCCATCCAGTGGATGCTGGCGGACATGGCTACCGAGATCGAGGCCGCCCGGCTGATGGTCTACCGTGCCGCCTTCCTGAAAGATAAGGGTGCCCGTTTCACCAAGGAGGCAGCCATGGCTAAGCTCTTCGCCTCCGAGGTCGCCGACCGGGCCTGCAACAAGGCCATCCAGATCTTCGGCGGCTACGGCTATACTAAAGAGTATCCGGTGGAACGCTACTGGCGCGACGCTCGCCTATGCGAGATCGGCGAAGGCACCTCCGAGATTCAGCGGCTGGTGATCGCCCGGCAACTCCTAAGGCTTTCGTAGTGGCAGGGGAGCCCTCGTGGCCTCCCTGGTCAGTTTTGCCAACCTTCACCGTATTGTGATAGAATATTATAATGTGTGGGAGCAGGTACAAGTCTGACGGGCCAAGAGCCATGCACGAGCACGAGGCGATGCTCTGGGACGCGCTGGATAACGGCCGGGTGCGGTGCCAGGTGTGCCAGTTCCGCTGTGTGATCCCGAATGGGAAACGCGGGGTCTGCAAGGTCCGGGCGAACCGGGATGGCACCCTCTATACCCTGATCTACGGTCTGGTCTCCTCGGCTGCGGTGGATCCTATCGAGAAGAAGCCCCTCTTCCACTTCTTCCCGGGCACTGAGGTCTTTTCCCTGGGCACCTGGGGATGTAATTTTCATTGCAGGCACTGCCAGAACTGGGAGATCTCCCATTGCGAGCCCGAGGAAGGCGCCTTGCTCCGCGGCCAGCGCTACCTTTCCGCCGAGGACTCCATCGCCCTCACCAGGAAATACCGCTGCGCCGGCATCGCCTGGACCTACAACGAGCCCACCATCTGGTTCGAATACACCTACGATGGTGCCAGACTGGCCAAGGCCCAGGGCCTCTATACCGTCTACGTCACCAACGGTTTCATCACCCCCGAGGCCCTGGACACCATTGGCCCCTATCTTGATGCCTTCCGGGTGGACATCAAGGGCTTCACGACTGAGTTCCACCGGGAGCTCCTGGGACTGGTCAAGTGGCAGGGGGTGCTGGATAGCGCCGTGCGGGCCAAGAAGAAGTGGAACATGCACGTGGAGGCGGTGACCAACGTGATCCCCGGGCTCAACGACGACGAGCCGCAGTTGACCGCCCTGGCGAAATGGATCCTGGGGAGCCTGGGCCCGGAAACCCCCTGGCACGTGACGCGGTTTTACCCCCACGCCCAGATGAGCCATCTGCCGCCCACGCCCATCTCCACGCTGGAGCGGGCCTACCGCATCGGCAAAGAGGTCGGCCTACACTTCGTCTATACCGGCAATGTCCCCGGCCACGCGGCAGAGAACACCGTCTGCTACAACTGCGGCAACCTGGTGATCGAACGGGTGGGCTACCGGATCCGGGCCCTGGGGTTAGACGCCGGCCGGTGCCGGCAATGCGGGGCTGACCTTAACATCCGGGGTTGAGCCCTGGGCTTTGTGTCCTCAGTCACTGAGAGTGTTGATTTCAACGCTCTCTTGCTGCTCAGGAGGTGCGCCATGAATGAAGCCGGGATAAACGCCAAGGACATCCGGGAGTCGGCCATTGCCGGGACGTGGTATCCGGGCGACCCAGTCCGACTGGCCAAAGCGGTGGGCGACTACCTCGAGAAGGTTCCTGATCGGGAGCTTCCTGGCATGCTGTTAGGTCTGGTGGTTCCCCATGCCGGGTACGACTTCTCCGGCCAGGTGGCTGCTTACTCCTATAAGCTGCTTAAGGGAAAAAGT
>DYIS01000052.1:4053-6652 GCA_020723545.1 Ktedonobacter racemifer | reverse complement strand
CCGTGATCATCCTGAGCCCCAGCCACCGTCCCTACTACGGTGGCGTGCTGGTCACCAAAAAGCGCTATTATCGCACGCCCCTGGGGCTGGTGGAGGTGGCCGTAGACCTGGTGGAGCGGGTCCACGAACAGATGACCCTGGACTTCATCGGCCAGGACCAGGAGCACTCCCTGGAGATCCAGTTGCCTTTCCTGCAGATTGTGTTGCCGGAGTTCAAGTTGGTCCCCTTGATGATGGAGAACCAGTCCATCGAGACCTGTCAGGGCCTGGCCCAAGTACTGGCGGGGGTATTCAGTCAAGGCAACGCGTTGTTCGTGGCCAGTTCGGATCTCTCGCACTTCTACGACTACGATCGGGCCGCCAAGCTGGATCGCCGCGCTCTGGAAGATATTGAAAGATACGATGCTGTAGGCTTTGCCCGAGACGTGGCCACCGGCAAGTGTGAGGCCTGCGGCGCCGGGCCAATCGCGACCGTACTGCTGGCCACCAAGGCCCTGGGTGGGGACAAAGCAACCATTTTGAAGTACGCCAATTCCGGCGATGTTACTGGAGACCGTTGGCGGGTGGTCGGCTACGGCGCGGCGGCAGTGACCAGGTCGGCATAGCGGGACTGGTTTTGAACGAGGAGGGCAAAGATGGCCGAGTTGCACCCGTTGATCCAATTGGCTAAAGACACTATCGAGGGTTACGTGCGCCACCGGAAGAGGCCCAGCCCGCCCGCGGAGCCCACCCCCGAGATGCGAGCCCGGGCCGGGGTGTTTGTGTCTCTGCACAAGCACGGCGAGCTCCGGGGCTGCATCGGCACTTTTCAGCCCACCAGGGAGAACGTGGCCCAGGAGATAATCCAGAACGCCGTGAGCTCCGCTACCCAGGACCCTCGCTTTTACCCGGTGCAGCCCGATGAGCTCAAGGATCTGGAGATCTCGGTGGACGTGCTCTCCGAGCCGGAGCCAGTGGCCGGCTACGCCGACCTGGACCCCAAACGCTACGGCGTCATCGTTCAGTCCGGCTGGCGCAAAGGGCTGCTCCTGCCGGACCTGGAGGGGGTGGACACGGTGGAATACCAGGTGGACATCGCCCGCCGCAAGGCTGGCATCGGCCCCGACGAGCCGGTGCAACTCTACCGCTTTGAGGTCAAACGCTACAAATAGGCCAATCTGGCTGCCGCAAGATGGCGTCGAACAATGCTTCTTTTTCTAGTAAAGAAGCCAGTGCCTTGACTCCCTCGCTCCCTCGTGATATATTCTACGTGCGACAATCGAATAGCCTGCTTCTCCGAGTTATCTGACCTAAAGCGTAAGCCATGGTTGATAGCCGCAGTAGGGGCTAGTGATCTACGCCCCTCCACGGTGCCGGTGGAAACGCCGGTGCCCCCCGCCCTGGAAAGGAGAAGGCAAGCCGGCTCAGGCCGTCGGCCCTTTGCCTGGCCAGCACACCTCCTCTCCGGGTGCTGGCTTTTTCGTTCCCTGGGGCCTCCCGGCGGTGGCGCTGATACCAGCCAAAGGAGCGCAAGCATGAGCGCGGAGATGATCTCGCGCATCAATGACTCCCTGGTGGAGGGCAGACTGCCTTGTGCTGTGGCCTTCCGGCTGGCCCAGGAGCTGGGAGTAGAGCCCCTCCAGATCGGACAGGCCGCCGACACTCTGGGAGTGCGCATATCGAAGTGCCAACTGGGCCTCTTCGGGTACGAATCGGGCCGTGGGAGAGGGGGCAAGATCCTGACCCCGGTGCGGGAGGTGCCCCGGGACCGCTCTTCCCGCATCCGCCACCTGGCCTCTGGCGGAGACATCTCCTGCGCCAGCGTGTTCCGTATCGCCCAAGACCGGGGGATATCCAGGTTGGAGGCCGCCAATGCCGTGGCCGGCCTGGGCTATCACATCGTGGAGTGCCAGTTGGGCTGCTTCAAGCGCCAGGCGGCTCTTTAAAGGCATCCCACCCGTTGGCAAAGGTCTATTAAATGGATGCTTCCAATCGCTCGTGCCTGAACGACTCCTATAACCGCCCCATCAGCTACCTGCGGGTATCGGTCACCGACCGCTGCAACTATCGCTGCGTCTACTGCATGCCGCCCAACGGCGTCCCCATGAGAGGTCGGGAGGAGATCCTGCGCTACGAGGAGATCGCCCTGGTGGTTCGGGCAGCAGCCAGCCTGGGCATCAGCAAGGTGCGCCTCACCGGCGGCGAACCCCTGGTGCGGCCTCAGCTTGCGGAGCTGGTGAAAGCTCTCTCTCACGTACCAGGCATCGACGATCTGGCCCTGACCACCAACGGGGCACTGCTCTCCCGGTACGCCCGAGAACTGGCCCGGGCCGGCCTGAGGCGGGTCAACGTGAGCCTGGATACCCTGCGACCCCAGCGCTTCCGCCAGATCACCCGCTACGGCGATTTGGAGCCGGTGCTGCAGGGCATCGCCGCGGCTCAGAAGGCCGGGCTTGCTCCCCTGAAGATAAACACCGTGGTGGTACGCGGCCTGAACCTAGACGAGGTGGCAGACATCGCGGGCACTACCCTGGTCCAGGACTGGCACGTGCGATTCATCGAGCTCATGCCCCTGGGCGAAGAGTGCCTGGCCCCTTCACCTGGAGCAGCCGACCCGGCA
>DYIS01000052.1:0-4043 GCA_020723545.1 Ktedonobacter racemifer | reverse complement strand
CGGCAGATGTTACACAGCCGGGCGGCTTTGTCCCGGTGGCGGAGATGGTCCAGGCCATCGAAGCTGCCCTGGGGCCCCTGGAGCCGGCGAAGCTTGTCGGGGGAAATGGCCCAGCCCGCTATTACCGCCTTTCGGGTGCCCGGGGCACGGTGGGGTTCATCTCGCCGGTGAGCGCGCATTTCTGGTACCAGTGCAACCGCCTGCGCCTGACCGCTGACGGGCGATTGCGTCCCTGTCTTCTGTCAGAAGGCGAGATCGACCTGCGGGCACCCTTGCGAGCGGGGGCCACCGTGGAGGAATTGAAGGGGCTTATCGTGCAGGCGGTGGTGGCCAAACCAGAACGCCACCGATTGCAGCAGCGGCAGGTGCCCAGGAGCCGCGCCATGTCCGAGATCGGCGGGTGAGGGGAGAAAGCCTATGGGGTTAACGCACTTCGATGCGGCGGGACGGGCTCGGATGGTGGAGGTGGGCAGCAAGCCCGACACCGCTCGGGAGGCGGTGGCCCGGGGACAGGTGAACATGCAACCCGCCACCCTGGCCTTGATCAAAGAGGGCCGCTTGGCTAAAGGGGACGTGCTGGCAGTGGCCGAGCTGGCCGGCATCATGGCCGCGAAGAAGACCAGTGAGCTCATCCCGCTCTGCCACCCACTGAGCTTGACCGGGGTAGACCTTTCCTTTGATCTGGATGAGGCCGAAAGTGCCGTGCACGTCTCGGCCACGGCCAGGACCACCGGCAAGACCGGCACCGAAATGGAAGCGCTCACGGCGGTGTGCGTGGCCGCCTTGACCATCTACGACATGTGTAAGGCTGTGGATCGGGGCATGTCCATCCAGCGGGTGCGGCTGGTCAGAAAGAGCGGCGGGAAGAGCGGCACCATCGTCCTGGAACAGGCGGGCTAACTGCCCCCCAGGAGGTAGTAGGCCAGGGCGATGTACACGGCGGCCACTGCGGCTAGGAGCAGGATGAAGAGGAGCAACTGCCAAAGGGGCAGGCCCGTGACTTCGCCAGCGGGGGTTTCCAGAGCAGCGTGCCTTGCCTTGCCCTTGGTCGGCGCAGCCAGGATGCGGGCCGCGCCGGCCTGGATGACCGTGGCCAGGATCTTGTCCTGGACTTCGGGGGGGAGTGCTGCGGGGATCAGGACCTTGGCCAGGTCCAACGGGTCCTCCAGTTGAGTGAGGAGAGTTTGACAATCAGGGCAGGCCTGGATGTGTTTGTCCAGGAGACGGTGCCGCTGGGCCAGCGGGGCCTGGCGCTGTCCTTTGAGCGCTTCGGCCAGCGCCGGGCACCTCTCCGCTCCCCGCGAGGTCATAAACGACGTCTGGGAGGCCGATTTGAGCTCCTTGATCGCCTTGTTGAAGATGGCCTCCGCTACCTTTGGGGATAGGCCAGTCGCCCTGCCGATGCGGGGGAAATCATACCCCTGTCGCAGCCTCAAGAGCACCGTGGCCCGGTGCTCGGGAGCCAGCGTCTCCGCCGTCGCCCAGAAGGCCTGGCCCTGATCGTTCAAGAATGTGGCGACCTGGGGGTCGCTCACCCTTTCTGGGCCGATCTGGCCCAGGAGAGGCACTGTGGGAGGGGCAGGGTGCCGGCGGGGGTCTCTGCGGCGCAGCGCGCTAAGGCCCAGGCGGTAGCCGGTGGCGTGGAGCCAGGAGTCGAAGCCAGCTTCCGGTTTGGCCCGGGTCAGGCAGTCGGCCCAGGCCCCGGTGTAAGCCTCCTGGACGATCTGTTGGGCCAGGGGCGCGTTCAGCACCAACCGCATGACGAAATCGTAAAATCTCGGGAAGGAGAGGCGGAACAGTCTGGCGAAGGCCTCGCTGTCTCCCTTCTGAGCTGCGGCGATGAGCTCCTCCTCGCTGGGCGGGGCAGATGTTGGGGTGTCTTCCATCGCGCACCTTTTGGAGAGGATTTCGCTGGCCGGGTGGGACGGGCTAATTATACAACTTCGGCGGTGGCTTTGGCAACAGGCTGATGCGCCGGGCGTTGAAGGAAGCTCACTTTCTTCACCAGTAAAGAATTCATCCTGGCAGAATAGCGAAGGTAGGCCGAATGAAGGGTCAGATCATAGCCGTGAACATCAGCGAAAAGAAGGGTACCCGCAAGACCAACGTGGGCCGGGGTAGGCTGGTGGTGGACTGGGGCCTGGAAGGCGATGCCCACGCTGCCCACTGGCATCGCCAGGTGAGCCTGTTGGCCCTGGAGAGCATAGACAAGATGCGGGCCAAAGGGCTCGAGGTGGGGCCCGGGGATTTCGCCGAGAACCTGACCACCGTGGGCATTGACCTGACTAACCTGGCGGTGGGGACCCGCCTGCGCCTGGGCGCTGAGGCCCAGGGCGCGGTCACACAGATTGGCAAGCTCTGCCACGCTCGTTGCGCCATCTTTTACCAGGCTGGCGATTGCGTCATGCCGCGGGAGGGGATATTCATCAAGGTCCTCAAACCTGGCCTGGTACAGGTAGGCGACCCCATCGAGGTCATCCCTCCATAAGCGAGAGGGGCTTTGCTGCTGCTCGTTTACCAGTACAAGGACGCCGCTACGCCGCTTTCAGCAGTTCCCGGAGCTTCGGGAGGATCGTGGTCAGGGCGGGCAGTTCGGCAGGCAGTGTCCCCTGCAAGATTGCCCGGCCCAGGGCCGATTCCTTGAACTCCTTGAGGTCCTCCAGATAGACGTTGTCGATGCGTTTGTCGCGCAAGATGTGCCCATCGCGTAGGGTGATGATGCGCTCGGCCGACCGGGCCACGGCCGGGTTATGGGTGACCACCACTAAGGTGGTCCCCTGGTCTCGGTTCAACTGGCGCATGAGGCCCATGAGTTCCTCGGTGCTCTCCTGGGACAGCTCCCAGTCCAGGTTGCCGGTGGGCTCGTCGGCCAGGACGAGTTGTGGGTCGTTGGCCAGGGCCCGGGCAATGGCCACGCGCTGGCGCTCACCGCCGGAAAGCTGACTGGGGAGAAAGCGCAGACGGCCACCCAGGCCCACCAGCTCCAGGAGACGTCGAGCCCGCTCGTGCCGTGCCGCCGCGCTCACGGGTTGCTCGTACATGGGGATCTCCACGTTCTCCAGAGCCACGAGAGTGGGGATGAGGTTATGCAACTGGAAGACGAAGCCCACCGTCTTGGAACGGAAGCGATCCAGGTCCACGACCCTTGTCAGGTCCTGCCCAGCCACGCGGCAGACGCCGCTGGTGGGGCGGTCCAGGGCCCCCAGCAGGTTCAGGAGGGTGCTCTTGCCGCTCCCCGAGGGCCCCATGACGGCGACGAACTCCCCCTCCCGGATCGTTAGGTTTATCCCATCCAGGGCGCGCACGGCGCCTCCGTCGCCGTAGACCTTGGTCAGGTTCTGGGTCTCCACCACGATTGGCTTATCGGCCATGTCGTCCCCCTCCCTCTACCTCACGTCGATCTCCACATGGGCCGTCATCCCCCAGCGCAGCAATGGGTCCAGTCCCTCTACTTCGATTGTCACCGTGTAATTGGTACCCCCCTGCCGTTGCGTGGCGATGAGGGCGATGCTGGTCACCTTGCCCTTGAAGGTCTTTCCCGGCAGGGCCTCAAAGGTCACGGCCACCGACTGGCCGACCTTGACCCGGGCGATGGCCGTCTCGCTGAGGTCGTCGGTCTCCACGCGCAGGTGGGACAGGTCGCCCAGGGTGACCACGGGCACGCCGGGGGCCACCGATTCCCCCTCGTTCACGGAAACCGAGGCCACGGTGCCGGCGAAGGGGGCGAGGAGGGTAGCGCTCTCCAGAGCGGCGTGGGCCTGCCGGTACGCGGCGGCGGCCTGGTCAGCCCGGCCCTGGGCAGCGGCGATCTCCTCCGATCGCGCCCCGGCCTTCGCCCGATCGAGTTGGGCCTGGGCGGCGGCCAGGTTGGCCTCGGCGATGCGCAGCTCCTCGGGCGTAGCCCCACCCAGCACCTGCTCATAGCGGGCTTTGGCCGTCTCGTAGTCCAGGGTCGCCAGTTGTAGGGCCCGGCTCTGAGGCGTGGCTCGCTTCCCCGGCATCCAGCTAATCCGGTCATAATCGGCCTGGGCGTCCTGCAGGGC
>DYIS01000051.1 GCA_020723545.1 Ktedonobacter racemifer | reverse complement strand
GACCACTGGCACAACCTGCTGGTGAACATGGAGGCATCCGACGACGCCGCAGTATTCTTGTGGGCCAAGACCCTCCGCAGCTGGGGCAAGGAAATCCTTGGGTACTTCACGCTACGGATCACGAACGGGTACACTGAGGGCTGTCATACCAAGATCAAGCTGCTCAAGCGCCTCAGTTACGGCTTTCGGAACGTTCAGGTGTACATCCGTAAGATGCTCCTCGGCTTTCTGCCGCGTGCCCATCACATCCTAGCTCCACACTTATTGACGTAGAGCCGACCCCAAATTGACAGCAAACCCGCATGATTGTATACTCTTCTTGCCTTTCTGAGAGTGAGAAAGGAAAAAAGCGATCCTTCTCACTCTCTTTGTGTTGGAGGAACCCCCCTTGTACCTGAAACGCCTGGAACTCCAGGGGTTCAAGACCTTCGCCAGCAAGACCGAGTTCCGGTTCAACTCCGGCATCACCGCTGTGGTGGGGCCCAACGGCTCCGGCAAGAGCAACATCGCTGACGCTGTGCGCTGGGTGTTGGGCGAGCAGGGCCAGCGGCCGCTGCGCATCAAGCGCACCGAAGACGTGATCTTCGCCGGCTCCGGCTCTAGGGCTCGTCTGGGCATGGCCGAGGCCTCCCTCACCCTGGATAACTCCCAGATTTTTTTGCCCCTGGACTATGGCGAAGTGACCCTCACCCGCCGGGCCTACCGCTCCGGGGAGAGCGACTATTTCATCAATAAGAGCCGGGTTCGCCTGCGCGAGGTGGTGGACCTGCTCCTGAAGGCTAACCTGGGGCAGAACACCTATACCGTCATCGGGCAAGGACTGGTGGACGCGGCACTGTCGCTACGCCCGGAGGAACGCCGAGGGCTTTTCGAGGAAGCTGCCGACATCAAGCGCTATCAACTGCGCCGCCAGGAGGCGATGGAGAAGCTCACCACCACCGAGCAGAACCTGGTCCGGGCTAGCGACATCATCGCTGAGATCGGCCCGCGGCTCAAGACCCTCAAGGAGCAGGCACGACGGGCAAGGGAGCTGGAGACACTGCGCCAGGAACTGCGGGTGCTCCTGACCATGTGGTACAGCTACGAGTGGCAGAAGGCCCAGGAGGCCCTGGAGGAGGCCTCCCTCCGGGAAGCCCAGTGGCAAAGCAGCCTGGCGGAGCTTCGGGCTCGTCTGGAGCGGCACAGCTTGCGGTCCAATGAGCTGCGTGTCCAGCAGCAAGGGCTGCGCCTGAGGCTGGGCGAATGGCACCAGGGGGCCAGCTCGTGGCATGCTCAGGCCGAAACGGTGGAGCGCCGTCTGGCCGTGAACCAGGAGCGGCAGGCCTTAGTGGCCAGGCAACATGCAGAGTTGGCCCAGGAGATCGTCTCGTTGGAAGCGGTCCTGGCTCTGGAGCGCCGAAAGGTGGGTGCCATCGAAGACGGCCTATTGGCACTGGAGCGCCAGATCCTGGATCAGGAAGCCCTGGTGCGTCAGGCCCAAGAGGAGCTCGGCGGCCAGGAGGGTATGCTCAGGTCACTGCAGCAAGAGCTGGAAGCTCACCGGTCCCTGGCGTTTCGGCTGGCGGCGAACCAGTCGGAGCTACACAATCGCCTGAGCCAGTTGTCCGAGAGGCGACAGGAGCTGGAACTGGAGATCGCCAGAGCGGCCGAGACCATGGAAGGCCTGGGCCAGCAAATGGAGGCGGCGGCGAAGAGGTTGGGAGGGCTAGAAGCTGCGGCGACTGAGCTAGAGCAACGGCGTGCCGAGGCCGAGGGCCAAAAAGCCGCTCTCGAGGGCGAACTGGCCAAAAGTCAGGCGAGACAGGACGAGTTGGAACGGTCCCTTTCTGGCCTGCGCCTCAGGTCGAAGGAGCTGCAAACCCGCTACGCGCTGCTCACGCAGATGTACCGGCACTGGGAGGAATACTCGGCCGGGGTGCAGGCGGTTCTTTCCGCGGCGGGGACGGCCAGCGACCGGGAAAAGCCCTCTTTTCGGTTGCAGGGGGTTCGAGGCACGCTGGCCTCCCTGATTAGGGTAGATCAACAGTGGGAGGTGGCGATAGAGGCGGTTCTGGGAGAGCGCCTACAGGGGATAGTAGTGGACACGTGGGCCGACGCCCAGGCGGCTTTGGACTATCTGAGCGCAGAGGAGGCCGGGCGAGCCACCTTGTTGGTGCTGGAGGCCTTTGCTGATTCCGCCGGGGCTGGTCCCCAGGGACAGACCGCGGGGATGGCTGGGGTGATGCCAGCTCGTGCCGTGGTGGCTGTGGCGCCGGAGTACGAATGCCTGGTGGATGGCCTATTGGGTAAGGTGGGGCTGGTCGAGGATCTGGGTGCCGTCAGCCCAGCGCTGCCCGTCGGATACGATGCGCTGGTCTCGCGCCGGGGCCAGGTGATACGAAGGCCGGGCGTAGTCACCGGCGGCGCTGGCGCCAGGGCCGGTGCGGGCCTCTTGGCCCGGGAGCGGGAGCGTCGCGAGCTACCGGAGATGCTGGGGGCCCTGGGGCAAGAGATACAGGAGCAGGAAAGCCAACTGGCAGAGGAGCGGGGAAGGCAGCAGGCGCTGCGCGCGGGGTTGTCGCGCCTGGAAGATGCACTTAGAGACGATTCTCAGCAGAGGGAAAGGCTGGCCGCTCAGCTCTCTCAGCAAGAGCGGGAGATCGACCGGCTGAACCAGGAGGTGGGCTGGCACCGGTCCAGCGTGGAGCAAAAAAGGCAAGAGCTACGTTCATTGGACGGCAAAGAGGCAGAGCTCAAAGCTGAGCTGGAGGGGCAAGCCCAGCGCCTCGCTCAGGCCCAAGCGGCCATAGAGGCCCTGCAGAGCAAAGTCAACCAGGTAGAGCTTGCGCCGTTGCGGGAAACCCTGGCCGGCGTCCAATTACACCTGGCGGTGGCACAACGGGACAGGGCTAATCAGTCCACCGCCCTGGAAGGGCAGAGACAAGCCGTAGGCCGCCTGGAGGAGCAGTTGGCGGCCAAGAGCGAGAGGCAGGGTCAACTGGAGACGCAAAGCGCCGCCACGCAACTGGCTATCAAAGATGACCAAAGGCGTCTGGGGGAACTGGGGGAGCTGATCGCCGGACTGGAGGCTCGTACCCGCTCGGCGGAGGTTGAGCTGGCGAGGCTGGAGGATGACCTGGTGGCTCTGGGCAAAGAGGAGAACGACATCCGAACGCACCTGCTCGAGGCCGAGCTAGCCCACAGCCAGGCGGCGATGGAGGTACAGCGGCAGCGCAATGACCTGGTGAGCCTGCATCGCCAGTTGCAGATGGAAGCGGAACTGTGGGACGTCGGCGAGGAGACGGGTGAGACCATGGAGCTACCTGATGACTATTCTTGGCCCAAGCAGCTCCGGCTGCAGTTGCCAGGCCTCCAGGGGGTGGCGGGCTCGATGTCCCCCCAGGCCGCGCCAGCGCCGGAGAATCTGAGGCGGCGCATCGACCACTTGAGGAAGCAGGTGAAGTCGTTGGGGGCGATCAACCCCGATGCCGTGGCCGAGTACGAGGAGACTCTGGGGCGCTATACCTTCCTGACGGCGCAGGTCCAGGACCTGCAACAGGCGGCGCGCTCTCTGCGGACGGTTATCGCCGAGCTGGACACCCTGATGCAAAGGCGCTTTGAGGAGACCTTTGCGGCGGTAGCGGAGGAGTTCAAGCGCTGTTTCATTACCCTCTTTAACGGCGGCACGGCCAAGTTGGTGCTGACGGACCCGGGAGAGCCCATGAGCACCGGGATCGAAATCGTCGCCCAGCCCCCCGGCAAGCGTTTGCAAAGCCTGGCCCTTTTGTCGGGCGGTGAACGGGCTTTGACGGCGACGGCATTGCTGTTCGCCATCCTGACCGTAAACCCCACCCCTTTCTGTTTCCTGGACGAGGTGGATGCCGCATTGGACGAGGCCAATGTGGGGCGGTTCTGCGACGTGCTGCGGGACCTCTCTCAACGCACCCAGTTCATCATCATCACCCACAATCGTGCTACTATGGAGATCGCCGACGCCATGTACGGCGTATCCCTGGGCGACGATGGCGTCTCCAGGGTGATCTCGCTGCGACTCGAGAGCCACCGGGCCTCCCCGCCACCGGTGCTGGAGGCCCAGTCCGCGGAGATGGGATGAATGCGCGTGCTCATGCTTTCTTGGGAGTACCCGCCGCATGTGGTGGGTGGGTTGGGCCAACACGTGGCCGAGTTGACGCCAGCCCTCAGCGAGGAGGGGGTGGAGATACACCTGATCACGCCCCGCTGGGCAGGTGGAAGCCCCCAGGAGTCGCTGGGCGACGGCATGGTCCATCGAGTTGACCCGCCGGACCCCACTGGCCTGGATATCCTCACCCTTGCCCAGCGCATGAACTGGTCGCTGGAGGAGCGCGGGCATGCGTTAATGGAAAAAGCCGGATCCTTTGACCTGATCCACGCCCACGACTGGTTGGTGGCCTTTGCCGCGTGCGCCCTGAAGCACCAGCACCGCGCCCCCTTGGTGGCCACCATCCATGCCACCGAGCACGGCCGCTGCCGGGGCAATCCCTGCGGCGAGATGTCCACGGCCATCCACAACACCGAGTGGTGGCTCACCTACGAGGCCTGGCGAGTCATTTGCTGTTCTGGCTTCATGGCCAATGAGGTGGCCCGGATCTTCCGAACGCCACTGGACAAGATCGACGTCATCCCCAATGGGGTGGAGGTGAGACGCTTCGACTGCTTGGAAGGTCAGGACCTCTCTCGATTCCGCCAGCGCTACGCCTTGCCGGAGGAGAAGATCGTCTACTACGTGGGCCGGTTGGTGCACGAGAAGGGCGTCGGCGTGCTGGTGGAGGCCATGCCCGAGGTCTTGGCATCCTTTCCCCTGGCTAAGTTCGTGGTGGCGGGCACCGGAAGCCAGGACAGCGAGCTGCGGGCCCGGGCCGACGCCCTGGGATTGGGCGACAAGGTGCTCTTCACCGGCTTCATATCCGATGAAGATCGCGATCGGCTGTTCAAGGTAGCCGACGTGGCTGTGTTCCCCAGCCTGTACGAGCCCTTCGGCATAGTGGCGCTGGAGGCCATGGCGGCCAGGACACCGGTGGTGGTCTCCGAGGTGGGCGGCCTGGCAGAGGTGGTGGAGCACGGGGAGACCGGGCTGCGGGTATATCCCGATAACCCCGATTCCCTGGCCTGGGGCATCGTGCATACTTTGACGGAACCCCATTGGGCCCGGATCCGGGCCGAGAAGGCCTATGCCAAAGTAGCGAAGGAGTATAACTGGCCCTACATCGCGGCTCGCACCGCCCAGGTGTACTCCCGGGTGGTGCGGGAACGGGGGTCCGCGCAATGGAACCAAGGGTAGTCGGGATAGTCTACAACCAGCGCCTGCGGGAGGCGTTGCCTTTGGCCCGAAGGCTGGCGGGCTACCTGGAGTCCAACTCCTGCCAGCCCTGGCTGGGAGCGGCTCGGGAGGTCGACCAATATAGAGAACAGGCTGCTTCATCCGCTATGATCATCTCTCTGGGCGGCGACGGCACGCTCTTGCGGGTGGCCCGCCTGGCCGCCCCTGCCGGCGCCTTGATCGTCGGCGTCAACCTGGGCCAACTGGGATTTCTCACCGAGGCGGGCCCTGAGGACGTGCTGGCTAAACTGCCACGGTTTCTGGCCGGCGAGCACTGGGTAGAGGAACGGCTGCTCTTGCAGGTGGCGCCGGGCAAGTGGATAGAGCGGCAATTGGGTGGGGCCCCGGTAGGCCCCGGCGAGCCGCTTTTGGCACTTAACGACGTGGTCGTGAGCCGTGGGACACTCACCCGGGCCATGCGCATCGAGACCAAGGTGGATGGCGACCACCTGACGACGTATGTGGCCGACGGGGTCATCGTGGCCACGCCCACTGGATCCACTGCCTACTCGCTGGCCGTGGGCGGCCCCATACTCCAGCCGGAACTCAAGAGCCTCCTCTTGACGCCCATCGCTCCGCACCTGGCCATCGTTCGCTCCCTGGTGCTGCCGCCTACGTGCACGATCCAGATGCAGGTGTTCGCCGACCAAAACGCCTCGCTCTCCATTGACGGCCAGGTGGATTTTGCCCTGCACCACCGGGACGTAGTGGAGGTATCCGCCAGCTCCCACGTGGCTCGATTCGCCCGGCTGCAGCCGCGGTCGTATTTCGCCCGGACCATCACGGAAAAGCTTGGCACCCACATCCTGAGGGAGGTCACCTAGCGACTACGCCGGCTGAGGAAGTAAAATGCTGGTCGAGCTTACGATCTCGGACTTCGCTATCATCGATCACCTGAAGCTGGAACTGGCTCCCGGCTTCAATGTGCTCACCGGGGAGACCGGGGCGGGCAAATCTATCATCATTGACGCCCTGGGCACGCTTTTGGGGCAAAAGACGAGCGCCGAAGCGGTGCGCTCTGGGGCGGCGCAGGCCCGGGTGGAAGGCGTGTTCGCGGTGTCGGCTGCGGTCGGTGAGCCAGATGACAAGGCGTTGGGCCCGATATTGCGGGAATACGGTCTGGCGACGGAGGGGGGAACCTTGATCCTGTCCCGGGAGATCAACCGCAGCGGCCGAAGCATTGGCCGGGTGAACGGCCGGGCTGTGCCGGTCAACGTCCTGCAGCAGATCGGCAGCCTCCTGGTGGACATCCACGGCCAGAGCGAGCACCTGTCCTTGTTGCGGGTATCCGAGCACCTGGAGTACCTGGACCGCTTCGCCGGCCTGGAGGCGGAGAGGGCACAACTGGCGGGGCTGGTGACAGCACTGAGGCGGACGAGAAGAGAGCTCCACGCCCTGATCGCCGACGAGCGGGAACTGGCACGGCGGGTGGACCTGTTGCGTTACCAGATTGACGAGATCAAGGCGGCATCCCTGAGGCCGGGCGAAGAAGAGGAGCTGGAACGAGAGAGGACCCTGCTCAATAACGCCGAAAGGCTTACCCAGCTCTCGGGAGCGGCCTACGAGGCCTTGTACGAGGGCGGTGAGCGGCAGTGCTCGGTCCTGGATCTCTTAGCGGAGATCCAGGGTCACCTGGCGGGGCTGGCGAAGCTGGACCCGCGGTTACAGCCTCAGGCCGGGGCAGTGGAGGAGACGGCATACCAGCTTTCCGAGATAGCCCGGCAATTGCGGGCGTATCGCGACGGCGTGGAGTACAACCCTGCCCGGCTGGAGCAAGTGGAAGGGCGCCTGGACTTGCTCCACAATCTGAGGCGGAAATACGGCGCCACGTTGGCCGAGGTGGCCGCGTTTGCGGCCAGGGCCGAGAGGGAGCTGGAGACCGTCTCGCACCGGGAGGAACGCCAGGCCCAGCTCGCGGGGCAGGAGGCTCTTCTGCTCACCCAGATTGGGGAACTGGCCGGGCGGCTGTCGGCCGTTCGGGGCCAAGCCGCCCGTAAGCTGGAGAGTTGCGTTGGCGAAGAGCTGAAGCAACTGGGCATGCCCCAGGCCTGCTTTCAGGTCGTGATACGGCAGGAGGAAGGGAACGAGGATGATGGATTAAGGGTTAATGGCATAGGAGATGAGAGCTCCAGCATCTCCGCCACCGGCCCCAATCCTTTATCCCCTGGCCGTTACTATTCCTTCGACTCCACCGGCATCGACCGGGTGGAGTTCTACATCTCGCCGAACCCCGGCGAACCCCCCAAACCCCTGGCCAAGATCGCTTCGGGCGGCGAGACCTCGCGGCTGATGCTGGCCTTGAGGTCGGTGCTCTCGGGCGTGGACCGGGTGTCCACGCTCGTCTTCGACGAGATCGACGTGGGCATCGGGGGCCGGGGAGGCCAGGTGGTGGGGGAAAAGCTGTTCGACCTCGCTGATCGTCACCAGGTAGTGTGCATAACCCATCTGCCCCAGATCGCCTCTTTTGGCGACGGGCACTTCAGCATCACCAAGGAGATGGTATCCGGGCGCACGGTGACCAGGGTCCGGCGGGTGGAGGGGCAGGAGCGGTTGGAGGAATTGGCGCTAATGCTGGGGGCAGCCGGCGAGCACGCTCGCCGGAGCGCGGAGGAGTTGTTGAACGTGGCCTTGGGTTGGAAACAGAGGCGCGCAAGGGGATAAGCTATGGCCGCCGTCACGCCCGGGCTGGAGCCCTTTCTTTTCCATCGTCTTTGATGAGATCTATCACTTTATAGCCCAGCACGCTTTGCTCTAAGAGGAGATAGCCATGGGGATACTGGATAGGCTGGCCTCGGTACTCAGCGGCAAATCCACTGCGGGACACGACGAAAATGTCTACTGGCTCTACGTGCAGTGCTCGGCCTGCGGCGAGAAGATCAAGGTGCGCGTGAACCTCACCAGCGACCTGCTGCAGAACTACGACGAGGCGGGGGGTATCTCGGGATACGAGTTGCACAAGGAGATACTGGGCCAGCGGTGTTTCAAGCTCATCTACGCCCACCTGACTTTCGACCGCCAGCGCAAAGTCATCGGCCAGGAGACCCAGGGGGCCAGGTTACTGACCCGGCAGGAATTCGAGCAGGCGAACTGAGCTGGGTGACCAGTAGGGGAGGCACTTCTAATTGGGTCGGATCATCGGCCAGCAAGAGCTCTTGGAATTGCGGCGCAGGTGGGGCCAGGAAGGCAAAGTGGTGGTATTCACCAATGGCTGCTTCGACCTCCTGCATGTGGGCCACGTGCGCTACTTGGCCCGGGTGAGGCAGTTCGGCGACGTGCTGGTGGTGGGGGTGAACAGCGATGTCTCCGCCCGAGGGATCAAGGGCGAGAAGCGGCCGCTGGTGCCGGAGCAGGAACGGGCAGAGGTGGTGGCGGCCCTGGCCGCGGTGGATTTCGTGGTGCTCTTCGGCGAGAGCACGGCGGAGGGTCTGGTGGCCGAGCTCCGTCCTGAGGTGTACGTTAAAGGCGGAGACTACACCGACGCTGGCGGTAAGGTCGCGCCGGAGGCAGGGATCGTGGAGGGCTACGGTGGGAAAGTTGTCATCTTGCCCTATGTTCCAGGTCATTCCACCTCGGAGCTGATCGCCACCATTGTCAGGGGCTACCGGGGCGATAAATAGCCTGTATCTCGGGGCCTAAGCGCGGCGGCGAGCCGCGCCTGTTTGTTTCTGGGGTTCGAATTCGCGATCAGAGAAGATTCGAGTGCGCGAGCGCATAGCCAGATCGGCCTCCATTATCTCCCTGGGCAACCTGGCCAGCCGTCTCCTGGGCCTGGTGCGGGATCAACTCATCGCCGCCATCTTCGGCCGGGGGGCGGCCACGGATGTCTTTGTGGTGGCATCTCAGGTCTCGACCGCCCTGTATGACCTCCTGGTGGGAAACGCCCTCTCCTCGGCCCTGGTGCCGGTGTTCTCCGAACGGGTGGGCGACGCAGATCGCCGGCGGCTCTGGCGCCTGGTATCCGGCGTGTTGAACCTGGCCCTGGCCGTCACGGCGGTTGGCGTAGCCCTGCTGGTGGTCTTGGCGCCCTGGGTGGTGGAGATAGTGGGAGGCGGCTTTTCAGCGGAGGTCAAAGCCCTGGCACTGGGGCCGACTCGCATCGCCTTGCTGGCGGTAGTGGCTATGGCGGCGGCGGCGGTGTTCACGGCGGTGTTGTATGCCTTCCAGGAGTTCACCTTTCCGTCTTTCTCCGCCGCCGTGTTTAACCTGGGGATCATCGTGAGCGCCCTCCTATTCCACGACCGCCTGGAAGTGAATAGCTTGGCCCTGGGCATGGCCCTGGGAGCCCTGGCTCAGGTGGCCCTGCAGGCCCCACCTCTTTTGGGGCGGCGTTACCGTTACAGTTTCCACCTGGATCTGCTGGACCCTGAGATACGGCGTATCCTGAGGCTCTATGCACCGGTGATGGCCGGGCTTTTGGTGTCCACCGTTGGGATCATCATCGACCGGAACCTGGCCTCGCGCACCGGCGAGGGCAGCATCGCCGCCATGAACTTCGCCACGCGGCTGATCCAGCTTCCCCTGGGACTCGTGTCCACCGCCATCGCCAGCGCTACGCTGCCCATCCTGTCCCAGGTGGCCGGCGACCTGGAGGGATTCAAGCGCGCCTTGGCCGGGGGACTGAAGCTGATCGTGTTCTTGATCCTGCCGGCCACGGTGGGACTGGCGGTCCTGGCTATACCGGTGATAGCGGTGCTGTTCCAGCACGGCGCTTTCCGGGCCCAGGATACGGCGGTGACTGCCAGTGCCTTGCTCCTCTATCTGCCCGGGCTTCCCTTTGCCGCGGTGGATCAACTATTCATCTTCGCCTATTATGCGCGGAAAAACACCCTGACCCCGGTCCTGGTCGGCGTTTGCGCCATCGGGATGTACCTGGTCACCGCCCTGGCCCTCATCGGGCCTTACGGGATGAGAGGGCTGGTCGTCGCCAATTCAGTGCAGTGGACTTTCCATGCCCTGGTGTTAGGTTTTCTCCTTTGGCGCAGCGTCCAGGGGCTTCGGGGCCTGCGGCTGTTCTCCACTACGGCCAAGGCAATCTTGGCCGGTGCCGTTATGGCAATGGCCTCTTATCTGGGGGTCCACTTACTAACGGGCGTTTTCGGCTCTGGCGGGCTGGTCGAACAACTGGGCCTGGTGTTAGCCGCCGGGAGCCTTGGCCTGGGGGTTTACGGTTTGGCAATGAGGGCTTTGGGGGTGGAAGAGGCTCTACTTATCTGGAGCCTGTTCCGAAGAAAGGCGCAAGGCTGAAGGTCGATGACCACTCCCGAAAGGACCTATTTCGGGCTGGACCTCACCTTCCCCGGCAGGGGGCTGGCCACCTGGGCCGTGTTGGATGATCGGCCTGGAGTGGTGGCCGTGGGGAGCTCCTTCTCCGACCATGAGATAATGGGACAGGTTAGGAGATTTTCGCCATCGGTGGTGGCCATCGATGCTCCTCTGACCCTACCCTTTGGGTTGGATTGCCTGGAGGAATCGTGCCCGTGCCAGGCCGCTTCGTCCCTGAAGGGTCGGCAGTGTGAGCGGGCCCTGGCCCGCCTGGGCATCGGTTGCTATTTTACGACCAAGAGGTCTATCATCAAGCCCATGGTCTATCGGGGCATGGGGCTGAAGAGGGCGCTGGAAGGACGGGGCTACTGCGTGATCGAGGTGTACCCCCATGCCAGCAAGGTGCGACTGTTCGGCCACCGCATGCCCAGGAAGAAGGCCAGCCGGGCGAGTCGCGCGGTCCTCCAGGGCCTTCTGGGGTCACTGATCCCGAACCTGGCGGCCTATGCCCAGGGCCGGATTCTCGGCCACGACGAACTGGACAGTCTCCTGGCTGCCCACACCGCCTGGCTTTACGGCCACGGGGGGGCGGAAGCCATAGGCGAGCCGGAGGAAGGGCTGATATACCTGCCGGTTTGAGACCCGCCTATATGTTCGCTCCTCCAAAGATGACAGGGCGATCGGACCTTGGGCGCAAACCGGGGCGCCCCAGAATGAGCGATGGGGCGGAGTGGGGTCCCTTTCGACGCAAGTAGGGGCGCATTTGAGGGGAGGAGTTGGGCTTTGTGGGCTTGTGGGACGATTTGAGGTGGCTTGAGGAGTACGCCAATGCTCTTTGAGTAGCATTTCATCGGCTCACGAATCCTGCGCGAACTCTGTTTGCTTGGCTACCAGCGAGGGCCCACTGGTTCTAGATTAAGAAAACGGCAGGTGTCCAACTAAGGCGCCTGGAAGGTATGTTCGGTTATAGAGCCAGTCCACGGCGAAGCGGCGGATCACGGCGACGTCTACGGAGAGCTTCTGGCGGTGCAGGGTAGGCATGGTTTCTTTACTAGCAAAGAAAATCGGTGTGCCCCCATTATAGCATTGCTCGGCAATTAGATCGATAGTGGTACAATCACCCTGCACTTGTTGCACCTCCTATTTTTGAGTTGTTTTTGTCATCCCAAAGCTACAGGAGTCAGCGGCTGTTTTCAACTTTTACCCAGCTTCACACCTGATAGTGTAGCCCCCAAGTTTCTTTCTTCTTGACAACTGCCCCTTCCCTCCTTATGTTCTAAGCCGCAGAGGACCTGCTCGTGGAACGAAAACAATTTCAATTAAACTTCTAGCTTGCCTGGAAGGTGTACTTGGGTGATTGGACACATCTCACGGAAAACGTCCAA
>DYIS01000050.1 GCA_020723545.1 Ktedonobacter racemifer | reverse complement strand
AGCGCTACATTCAAGGCTTCATGGAGGCCATCGACGTGGAGGCGGTGCGCCGGGCTGCTTTGCGGATCGTGGTGGACTACGCCCACGCCACCACCTCCCTGGTGCTGCCGCAGATATTGAACAGACTGGGCTGCCAGGTAGTGGCCATCAACGCCGCCATCGATGAGACCAAGATGTCCATCCCCACCCAGGAGATGGAGGATGGCATCCGCCAGCTTTCGGTCATTTGCCAACCCTTGCAGGCCGACCTGGGGGTAAGGCTGGACGTGGGCGGCGAGAGGATCTTCCTAGTGGATGACCAGGGCCAGATTTTGCCCGGGATCACCAGCCTGGCCGCCATCGCCTCCCTGGTCCTGCAGGCCAGGGAGGGCGTGCAGATCGCCGTGCCCATCACACAACCTCGCATCTTTGAGAGCCTGGCCTCCCGACACGGAGGCAGCGTCATCCGCATCAAGGCTGAGCCCCAGGCACTGATGGTTGCCGCTACCAAGGAGGGGGTGGCTTTGGCCGGAGATGGGTATGGCAGCTTCGTCTTTCCGCAGTTTCAGCCGGTGGTGGACGGCCTCATGGCCATCGCCAAGATCCTGGAACTCTTAGCCACCCAAAAGGTAGCGCTGTCAGAGGCCGTGCGCTCCTTGCCTCCCTACTACATCGCCCGGGCCAAGGTCCCATGCCCCTGGGAGATGAAGGGCAGGGTGATGCGTTTGCTCAGCGAACAATATAAAGAGGCAAAGACACGACAGATCGATGGGATCCGCCTGGACCTGGGCGAGGAGTGGGTACTGGTACTGCCCGATGCCGAGCGGCCGCTCTTCCAGGTCTTCGCCGAATCCTCCACGCAAGAACAGGCCAGTGGCCTGGCCGAGAAATATGCCCAGGTGGTGAGGGCGCTGCAAGGATAGACGAGCGATGGATTAATCAATGGCGGAGTCAACGAATCAACCAGTTGATGAGCAAATGGAACTGACACGTCGAGATTTCTTGAAGATGATCTCCTATGCTGGTGGGTCCCTCTACGGCGCCGGGTGGCTTCGCAGCGCCCGTGCCCTTTGGGCCGGGCCGTCCTATCCGGACCTGGTCGTAGCGCAGCAGGGCTCCCCCGTGGAGATGACCCGGGCTGCCGTGCAGGCCCTGGGAGGCATCGAGCGCTTTGTGAAGCCGGGCCAGAAGGTGGTCATCAAGGCCAACTTCTCCTGGGCCAACCCGCCCAAACTCGCCACCTCCACCAACCCGGAGGTGGTAGCGGCGCTCGTACAGCTCTGCAAGCAGGCTGGCGCCCGGAGGACAGTAGTTTTGGATCACGTCATAGATGGCCTGGAGGCCTGCCTCAGGGAGACCGAGATGCGGGCCGCCGTGCTGGCGGCCGGAGGCGAGATCCGCGGCTATCAGGAGGAGGCCAGCCAATACCAGGAGACCAGCCTTGAGCCCGGGGTGCCCCTGAGATCCGTTCAGGTCTTGAAGGAGGTCAAAGAGGCCGATGTCTTGATCAACGTTCCTATTGCCAAGCACCACAGTTCTACCCGGCTCACGCTTAGCATGAAGAATCTAATGGGTGTCATCCGCGACCGGGGCGCCTTTCACGCCCGCGACCTGAGCGGGCTCATCGCCGAGTTGAGCCGAGTGGTACGGCCCAATCTGATCCTGATCGACGCCGTAAGGATCCTTCTGGATGGAGGGCCGGAGAACCGCAGCGGGACGGCCCCCGTTGCCCAGGCCAACAAGATCATCGCCAGCACTGACCCGGTGGCGGCCGACTCCTACGCCGCCACTCTCTTCCCCAAAGTCCTCGAGGGCAAAAACGTCTCCCATATCCTGAAGGCCTATCAGTTAAGGGTTGGCGAGATCGACATCAACAAGCTCCAGACCATGCTGGTAAATGCCCAGGAGGTTGCGCCACCACCGGTGACCTCACCGCCAGCAGGAAAGGCGCCATCCCAGGCCGATGAAGGTCTGGCCGCTCCCCCGGGGACAACCACTGCCGTTGGCACGCCTGACCTGGGCGCCTACCGGGGCTATGTCTACGTCCCGGCCGCCGGGATCCTGGCTGGCCTGGGGCTCATCATCGCCCGCCGGATACGACTTAGCCGGCCGAAACGCCTTGCCAACCCGGGCGAAAACGTGTAAAATAATCCGGTTATCTGCTTGGCCTGGGGGGTTGTCACGTCTATGCCCATCTATGAATACGAATGCGAGACCTGCGGGATCAGGTTTGAGAAGAAACAGAGGGTTCACGACCAGCCGCTGAGAAACTGCCACGAGTGCGGCAATCAGGTGCGCAAGGTGTTACACCCGGTGGGCATTGTATTCAAGGGTTCTGGTTTCTATTCCACCGACTATAACCGGACCAAGGACAGCCTGGTCGAGGGCCCCTCCGCCAAAGAGGCCGGGAAGAGGCCGGCAACAAAAGCCAAAGGCACGACCAGCACAGCCGAAGGGGGAAAAGAGGAGAAGTAACGCCTTCTCCGGTTCACCATGCGGGCGGTGATCCAGCGCGTTTCCAGCGCCTCGGTGAAGGTCAACGGCGCAATTCTGAGTGCTATTGGGCCTGGGCTGGTCGTCTTCCTGGGCATCGGTCAGGGCGACGATCCCCGCGGGGCTGAAACCCTAGCCCAGAAGATAGCGGACTTGCGCATCTTTTCCGATGCCCACGGTCGTTTTAACCTCTCTGCCCAGGACGTGGGAGCCCAGATGCTGGTGGTGTCACAGTTCACCCTATACGCCGACTGCCGCCGAGGACGCCGACCCAGCTTCGCCCAAGCGGCCTCGCCGGAGGAGGCCGCCCCCTTGGTAGAGCACTTCGTGGAGTGCCTGCGGGGAAAGGGGCTCACCGTAGCCACCGGAAGGTTTCAGGCCACGATGTCGGTGGAGATACACAACGAAGGGCCGGTAACCCTGGTATTGGACTCTGAGTTGTGGAGACAGAGCAGAAGAGCACCGGTGGCCCACTGGCTCCACCCGGGCCAGCCATGGGCTTCGGGCAAAAGACCATCCTGAAAACAGGCGCCCGAGAGCACAGGGGATGATGCAAATGTCCTTCCTGGCGGATATCAACTGGCTCGATGTCTTGATCGTGGCGCTTCTCTTCCTGGGGGTGGCCGTCGGTTTCTTTCAGGGGCTGGTGCGCCAGCTTTTAGGCTTGCTGACCTTCTATATCAGTCTGGTCCTGGCCACCCAATACCACCTGGTCGTGACCCGATGGCTGGGGGGGTTCTTCCCGCAGGCGTTGCCGGCGGCCTTGCAGACCATTGCCTTCCTCTTGGTGTTCTTGGCCGCCCTGGTAGCCATCGGTTGGTTGGCAAGCGACCTGTTCAGCCAGACCAGGCTCAGGGCATTGGGAATCATGGATGAACTATTGGGGGGTGCAGTGAGCTTAACGATTACCAGCTTTGCCATCGCGGTCGGCCTGCTGCTCTTGCGCTTCATCCTGCAGGTGCCCTGGACCGAATATGAGTCCACGCGCCTTGTCTGGCTCACCGCCCTTCAAGATTCCACCTTGGCCCAAAGCCTGCTGGCTATGCTGCCCAACTTCTACCAGTTAATCAGGATCTGGGTTCCCGCCGGCCTCCCTATCTTCTTCATGACGTAACAGTTGAATCCAAAAACCCTTCAAGTACTGGAATTTGACAAAGTCCGCCAGGCCCTGGCTGCTTTGACCTCCTTTCCACCCAGCCGCGAGCTTGCCCTGGTGCTGGAGCCCAGCCGGGACTTTGAACTGGTCCAGCGACGGCTGCGTGGCACCAGCGAAGCAGTCCACCTCCTGGAGCTGAACCCTTCGGCCTCCATAGGTGGGGCCAGGGATATTCGTGAGAAGGTCAGGGCTGCCACGATCGGGGCCACCTTGGAACCTCAGGACTTTCTCGATATCCTGGGGACATTGCAAAGTGGCCGATCGCTCTGCACTATCCTGGGAAAACATCGTGCCCATCTGCCGGTGCTGACAGACATCGTTTCCCGGTTTATGCCGTGTCCCAGGCTGGAAAAGGAGGTCGCTCGCTGCATCAACGACCGCGGCGAGGTGGTGGACGAGGCCAGCCCCGCCCTGGGTCGCCTCCGCCGCGAGCTACACACCACCCATGCCCGACTTCTGGACAAGCTCAACGAAATGGTGACCTCCCCCAACCTGGCTCATGTGCTCCAGGAACCAATCGTCACTTTACGGGGCGATCGGTATGTGATCCCCATCAAAGCCGAGTTCAAGGGGCATTTTCGAGGTATAGTGCACGACCAGTCCGCCAGCGGCGCTACCCTGTTCATGGAGCCCCTGGCCACCCTCGATCTCAACAACCGTTGGCGCCAGCTACAACTGGAGGAGAGGGAGGAGCTAGCCCGGATCCTGCGTCGGTTGTCGGCTCTGGCCGCCGACCACTCGGAGCCTCTCCTGGCCAACGTGGTCGCCGTGGCGGAGTTCGACCTGGCCCTGGCAAAGGCCCGTTACAGCCTCCAGTTGCGGGGGGTAGAGCCAAAGCTTGGGATCAGGGAGAGAGAAGAGAGCCCCGGTAAGGCGGAGAAGGCGACGGCAGGCTCTTCTAAGACCAGCCACGGCTTTCCCTTGATCCTTAAGAGCGCCCGGCATCCATTGCTCGCTGGAGAGGTAGTGCCCATAAGCCTGCACATTGGGCGGAATTTCCTGGGCCTGGTGATCACCGGACCGAACACCGGTGGAAAGACGGTGGCCCTTAAAACAGTTGGGCTTCTGGCCTTGATGTGCCAGGCCGGCCTGCAGATCCCGGCCGATGAAGGATCTCAACTCCCCGTTTTTCGGGGCATTTACGCCGATATCGGCGACGAACAAAGCATCGAACAAAGCCTGTCCACCTTCTCGGCGCACCTGACCAACATCGTGGATATCCTGGCCAAGGCCGACGCAGAATCCCTGGTGCTGCTGGACGAGCTAGGCGCCGGCACCGATCCCACCGAGGGCTCAGCTCTGGCCCAGGCTATACTGGGCTCCTTGTTGGAACGGCGAGCCATGACCATGGTTGCCACCCATTACCCTGAGCTGAAGGCCTTTGCCTATTTGAACCCCCTGGCGGAGAACGCCTCGGTGGAATTCGATGTGGAAACGCTTTCCCCCACCTATCGTTTGCGCCTTGGCTTACCTGGCCAGAGCAATGCTTTGAGCATTGCCACCAGGCTGGGGCTCGATCCGGACATCGTGGCCAGGGCCCAGGGTCTCTTGTCGCCCACCCAGGTTCAGGTGGAAGGCCTCCTGGCCGAGATCCGTAGGGAGCGGGATCAGGCTGCCCAGGCCCGCCAGGCGGCGCAAGGCGTTCTGGGCGAAACGGAGTCCATAAAAGCCCTCTGGGAACAAAAATTGACCCAACTGGAAAGCGCTAGGGATGAGATCCTGGAGAGCGCCAGGGATCAGGCCCTGGCGGAGCTCCAGGCCTTTCGCCAGCGGCTCAGGCGTCTGGCCGCCGAGGTCGAAGCGGGGCCTTTTGCCCGGGAGGGGTTAGACGCGCGGCTCCGGGAGCTCGGTCGGCTAGAGCAGGAGCTGAAGGCGACGGCGGCCGACCGAGCGGCTCCTGCCGAGCCCAGCAGGATCAGGCCGGGCGATGCGGTATTGGTTAAAAGCCTGGGGCAGGTGGGCCGGGTGCTGGCCATTGGCGGAGAAGCCGAAGGGGCCGACGTCCAGCTCGGCACCTTCAAACTAAAGACGGCGGTGCCGGACCTGGAGCCCACCGAACAACCGGCGGTTGGGGAGAGGAGCCCTACGCCAGCTCCAGCAACCCGGGAGGCCCCGGTTGCTCCACCCCCGGATCTGGACCTGCGGGGATGGCGGGCCGAGGAGATAGCGCTGGCCCTGGATAGACACCTGAATGACGCTTACCTGGCCGGCCTGCCCTACGTCCGGATCATCCACGGCAAGGGTACGGGCGCGCTGCGTCAGGCGGTGAGGGAGCTCTTGGGAAACCATCCCCTGGTCAAGTCTTTCCAGGACGCCGAACCAAGGCAAGGCGGAGAGGGCGTTACCGTGGTTGTGTTGAGTGAATGAGGTACTTTTTGGCTATTGTTTTGCCGAAGACAATAGATTATAATACGCTTTGTTAATGCCGGTCACCGGCGGTGGAGCGATGGGAACAACACGTCCAGCAGCCGGTAAGAAGCGCAAGACCCCCGGTCGCCTGAAACAAGCGCCCGGTGTGCCCAATAACCCCCTGAGGTGCGGGCGGTTGACCCTGGACCAGGAACAACAGATCATCGCCAGGGATGGAGAACCCCTGAGGTTGACTTCCAAGGAATATCAGCTCCTGTCCACGCTAATGGTCCACTCCGGGGAAGTGTTGTCTCGCAAGTTCCTGATCAAGGAGATCTGGGAGACCGACTACATGGGGGACACCCGGATGTTAGACGTACACATCCGGTGGATTCGCCAGAAGATCGAGGATGATCCCAGCTCCCCGGTCTATCTACGAACAGTGCGCGGTGTGGGCTATCGCTTTGAGGCTCCACCGACCTGACCGTGGTCATGGAGAATGAGTTAGAAGTCAGCAGGAGGGGCCACCGTTGGCAGCCCCTCCCCTATCTCAACGTTGATGGTAGTTGTCCCCCATCCGCGCTGAGCACGATCACCCCCACCAGGACGAACCCTGCCCCGATTAACTGCACCGGTTCCAGCCGCTCGCCCAGGAAGGCATAGGCCATAACTATGGACGCCATGGGCTCCAGTGCGGCCACCAACGAGGCCCGGGCGGCGCCAATGGAGCGAATCCCCTGCAGATACAGGAGAATGGCGCCCACGGTGGGCACCACGGCCATGGCTATAACCAGGAGAAAAAGTCTTCCCTCCAGGCCACCGGTCAACCACCCGAAGGGTGGCGAGAGCAACAGGATTGGCAGATAGCCGAAGGTGATCACATAGGTATTCACCACCAAAGGGTCATGTTGGCGGACTCCCCTCTGCACGGCCAGGGTGTAGGCGGCGTAGATGGTTCCGGCGGTCAGGCTCAGGGCCACCCCTTTCCAATTGACTGTGGAAGCCGATAATTCGTAGGTCTTGGTCACCAGGAGCACGCCAGTGAAGCTAGATAGCAAGGTGAAGAGGCGTCGACGCGTCAACTGCTCTCGCCAAAAGACGATCGAAAAGAGATTGACCAGCACCGGGTAGGTGTAGAACAGCACTGCCATGAGCGAGGCGGGGACGAGCCTGAGGCCGTAGAAATAGGCGATGGAATTGAACCCCAGGCCCATCGAACCCACCACGGCAAAGTAGGCTAAACCTCTCCAGCCAACGGCCAAAGAGGAACGGCAGGCAGTAAGCGCCAACATCCAGATCAGGATAAAGGCCACGAAAAGCCGGAGCGACAGGAGGGCCAGGGGATTGGGGAAAAAGCCGTAGGCGATCTTAACCAGTATGGGGAGAGTTCCAAAGCAGAGGGCGGAAAGGGCCACATAGGCATAGCCTAAGAAGCCGGTGCGCAAGCTCAAAATCTCCAGCCTTGATGGAAAAAGTTTGCCTCGAGGTCAGGGCAAAGATAGAATGAGCCGAAAAAGCGGTGCCCGTGCTCGTGTGTTGGGCCTGGGGCTGAGCCCTGGGCCCTGTGCCTATGCCCAAAGTTGGCCCGGGGACACGAGAGCGAGCTTTCCTGGAGGGTGTCCGCCAGCAACTCAAGAGGAGGCATTAACGGGCCCTGGCCTTCTTTTACTGTAGACGACGAATAGCCTTTCTCCGTCGTACAGGGCACCGTCCAGGTCCACCCCGTTGCCATCGGCGTCCTGAACCCGAGCCCGTCCCTGCTCTACGGCCTTGACTGCCTGGTAGCCAATAGCATGGCGCACCCGGAGCCCCAGGAAGAAGGTATCCTCTTTACCGTCAACCCACACCTTAACCTTCTCGCTCATCTGCTAGTCCCCAAAGTCCGGGCCGCCCCGGATCGAGAATTACCGGCCCACGATACGCCCCTCTATCTTCGGGCTCACCGGGGAATGCCTCTGTATGTACTCGGCCACCACATCCACCGTGGGATCGCCGTAGGTCAGGTTGCTGCCGTTCTTGAACTCCACCTGCCCATCTCCGCCGCCGGCCAAGTAGTCGATGGTCATGACTCGATAGACCCTTTTGGGGTCCAGTGGCTGGCCGCCCACCAATGCAACCTTAATGCGGGCGCCCTCGGGCTGGCTTTGATCGAAGGTGTAGGTCATGCCCGACACCAGCATGTTGCCAGGGCGGCCGGCAACTGCTTTTTCCAGGATGATCCCGATCTGGGCGCCGGTCAGGTCCATGGCGGTGAGGACGTTGTCGAAAGGCAACACCTTGTAGAGCTGGCCGTACGTGATCGGCCCCTTGGGAATGCTGGAGCGCACCCCGGCGTTGTTGTGCATGGCTACGTCGGCGACCTTGCCGTAGCCAGCATCCACGGAGCGCATGGCGTCCACGATCAGATTGCCCAGGGGAAACTCCCCGGCGTAGCCCTGCTCCAGATCCACCAGGGTCTCACCCAAGGGGCGGTCCATGATGGCCTGGGCATCCTTTACATACTTGGTCACCAGGGCCGCCACCTGCGCGTCCGGGGCGATCTTGCCGCTAACCACGCTGAGCAACTCGTCCGAGGTAGTATACCTGGTGATCTTTCTCGCTTCTTTGTCGTAGACGAGCTCCAGCCGTCCTAAGAACTTGGCCTTGCTGCCGGCCTGGACGATGAGAGTATTTCCCACCCTCTTGGTATTGCGGATCTCGGTATGGGAGTGCCCGCCCACGATGACGTCGATCCCCTCCACCGAGGCAGCGAGCTTTTCGTCGTCCCCTAGCCCCAGGTGACTCAGCACCACCACCAGGTCTGCCTCCTTGCGGAGCGCGGGGATGTACTGGGCGGCCGTCTCAGGTCCTGGGAGGAACTTAAGTCCTTTCACGTTGGCCGCCTTGCTGATGGCGGACGTCCCAGGGTACCCTAACCCCAGGACTGCCACCTTGACGCTTCCGACGCTCTTGACGATGTAGGGCTTGGCCCCCGAGAAGACCTTGCCCGAAGACTCTTCCACCACGTTGGCGGCCAGAAACGGGAACTTGGCCTGAGCTGCGCGTTCTTTCAACACCTCCTGGCCCCAGTCGAAATCGTGATTGCCAAGGGCCTGGGCGTCGTACCCGGAGATGTTCATCATCTCCGTCACCGCGGCACCCCTGCTCTTGTTGGAGACAAAGGTGCCTTGCCAGGTATCCCCACCGTCCAGCACCAGAACTTTACCTTTGTATTCTTTGCGGAAGGCCTCGATATGACCGGCGATGTTCGCCGCCCCTCCACTTTCGAAGCTCTTCTCCCCTACCCTGATCAACTCGGGCTCCACGTAACCGTGCATGTCGTTGGTGTGCAAGATAGCGATGGTCTCGGTCTTCGGTTGGGTGGGGCTTGCCGTCGCTGCTGGCGGCATGGCGGTGGCAGTGGGCTTCGGCCCGAAGGGTGCCTGGCAGCCTGCCACGACCACGCCCAGGGCCAACGCTAGAAGCACCAGCCAGGCTAGCAAATTCCTGCGCACTGAAGTGTCTCCTCTCCTGCGATTTCGAACGAAAAGCGACAGCTTTCTTTACCAGTAAAAGAAAACCGGTTTTTCTTTGCTATTCAGTCCATGAGACCGGCCCCGACAAAGGCGCAACTATAGTCTCTTGATGTCACTCTGATTGAGCTTCCAGTCTCCTATCTCTTTGACCACTTGCCAGGTCCCACCATAGCGCTGCAGTATCTTTTTCCCATCCTGCCTTTCAAATGCCGCCAGTTGCACGGCCACCCGGGCCGTCGAAGGCTCCTCGCCAGAGACCTTCAGCTCCTCCACCGCGATCTTTTCCGTATTGGCGAAACCGGAGGCGAATTTGTCCAGTGGAACTGTAGCTTTGTAGCCTTGACTGAGCAACTGGTAAGCGTCGGCGTAGGACCTCTTGTCCAAGAGCAGGTAAAAGGCCAAGGTGGCCTCTTCTGGATAGGTGATGGGATCGGGCTGGCCGAAGGTAAAGCCCATGGACCGGTAGTACTCCACGTATTTTCCCTGCTGCCAGGAGTAGACGAGGCTCGCGAAGAGTTGGGCCCGGTCGTAGAAGCGGCCGGCCTCGATGATCTCTGGCACGCCGTCGCCGTCCACGTCTCTCAAGCCGGTGCCGGCGTCCCCCCCAAAGACGCCGATGCTGGCGTACAGGTTACCATTCCACTGAAAGATGGAGAGAATGCTGTAGTGCGCACCAGCACCGCCGGAAATGGCGATCTCGGTCTTGCCGTCTTTGTTGAAGTCACCGATGGTGACATCGCATAACTCGTACTCGCCCAGCTCTCGCTTGTCGGCCCGGTAGAGGCTGTAGGTCTTGACCCCTGACTCCCGGGGGGCCACCACCATGGCTTTCTCCTCCTGTATGCCAGCTTGAACGGATTCCATGTACAAGAGCAACCACTCCGTCCGGTTGTCGCCGTCGAGATCGCCCTGTCTGGCACAGACGAACTTCGCCCCTTTGGGCAGATAGCTGCTCGGATCAAAGGGCAGGGGCGTTCCAGTGGCGCGTGGCAGGGTGGGCGACGGCATCGGGGGCCTGGTGGGGGTGACCGTAGCGATAGCCGTGGGGGTGAGCGACGGCATGGCCCAGGGGGATGCGGTTGGAGTCATTGAAGGGGGAACCACCGAGGGCCTGGGCCACACCAAGGTGATGGCGGCCAGAAAGCCCACCACGAGACAGGCCGCCAGGAGCATGGCGAAGGCCACCGCCACCATAATTCGCGGTGTGCTGGCCTTCTTCTTGCGAGCCAAGGTTGACCTCCTGAAAAGCGAGTCGCCTGGCAGATTATAGCACAAAAAGGCTCGAAGCACACCACCCTGGTCCTTGCGCCGGAGGGGGCATTCTGTTAACATATTTTCACCTGCATCGGAGAGGAGTGCCTTGGAGAGAACTCGAGACAAATCCATATCCCTGGGGCACCCCAGCTACGTCTGGCGCTTTGGCCAGGACCGGCGGCTCGACTTGATCCGCAAATTCGCCCCCCTGGAGGGCAAGCGCATCCTGGACGTCGGCTGCGGCGTGGGCATGTACGTCCAAAAGCTCCTGGCCTTCAGTAACACCGTTTTCGGCGTGGACATTGACCTGGAAAAGGCAAGGGGCGCCCGAAAACGGTGTGAGCTCATAAGTGTGGCTCCGGCGGAGGCGCTGCCCTTTCCTGATGGCACCTTCGACGTCATCCTGCTCCACGAGGTCATAGAACACGTGGCCGACGACGCTCAGGCCCTCAAGGAGGCCCATCGCCTGGTCAAGAATGGCGGTAGACTGGTGATCTTCGCCCCGAATCGGCTGTATCCTTTTGAGACCCATGGATTCTATCTCTTCGGGCGTTATTTCTACCGGCTGATCCCGCTGGTCAACTATCTGCCAGACCCCCTGCGACGCCGCTTTTGTCCTCACGTCCGGGCCTACCTGGCCCGAGACCTACGCCGGCTGTTCAAGGACCTTCCTGGGCGCTATCTGGCGTTCACCCAGATCTATCCAGGCTACGACAAAATCGCCCAGCGTTGGCCGTGCCTGGCCAGGATATTGAGGGGATTCACCTATCTTCTGGAGGGTACGCCCTTGAGGGTTTTCGGACTTTCACACTTCGTGGTGCTTCAAAAAGAGCAGGCCAATCGGGAGAAGAGATGACAAGCCTGATCGTTGGCATCGCCGGCGGCACCGGATCAGGAAAGACCACCCTGGTGCGAAAGCTCCTGGAACTCCTGGAAGGGAGATCCGTGGTGGTGATCGAGCAGGATGCTTACTACCAAGACCAGGGCCAGACCCCCATGGAGGAGCGCCGCCGAATCAACTACGATCACCCGGACGCCCTGGACAACGATCTGCTGGTGAGCCACCTGAGGGACCTCCGGGCAGGGAAGGCCATCGAAAAGCCCATCTACGACTTCACCACCTGTACCCGAACGGGGGAGACCGTGCACGTGGAGCCCGCAGACGTGATCATCGTGGAGGGGATCCTGGTCCTGGAGAACCCCAGGCTTCGGGCGCTGATGGATCTGAAGCTCTTCGTTGACACCGATCCCGACGTCCGTTTCATCCGCAGACTGCAGCGTGACCTCGTGGAACGCGGCCGGACCATCGAGTCGGT
>DYIS01000049.1 GCA_020723545.1 Ktedonobacter racemifer | reverse complement strand
TGCGAGCAACCGTGGTTCGTTAGACGTTTTCCGTGAGATGTGTCCAATCACCCAGGGGCTAGTAATGAAGGGCGGTTTTGTGTAGAATAGGTCTCGCATGCTCGCTCTACTATCAAACCAGGTTAGCGGTGAGAGGACAGGCAATGATGGCGCGGCCAGTTTCACCTGCCCTGAAGGACAATGAGGGCTATCTTAGGGCTCTGATAGAACAGGCCCTAGCTGAGGATATCGGGCCTGGAGATATAACCAGCGAGGCCATCGTTTCTCCGGAGCAGCGCTCTCAAGCCTACATTCTGGCCAAAGAGCAGGGGGTTGTGGCGGGGCTGCCAGTGGCGTGCCTGGTCTTCCAGTCGGCAGACCCGCGCATCACCTGGGCCGCGGCGGTGGAGGATGGCGCCCAGGTGCAGCCGGGGGACCGCCTGGCCACCTTGGCCGGACCCGCCAGGGGGCTCCTGGCTGGCGAGCGGCTGGCGCTTAATTTCTTGCAGAGGCTCTCTGGCATCGCCACCTTGACGGCGCGCTATGTGGCCGCCGTGGCCGGGACGAAGGCCGTCATTCTGGACACCCGTAAGACCACGCCGACCCTACGTTTCCTGGAAAAATATGCCGTTCGGGCGGGCGGTGGCCAGAACCACCGTTTTGGCCTCTACGACATGGTGCTGATCAAGGACAATCACATCCGCGTCGCTGGCAGCATTAAGGGGGCCATAGAGAGGGCAAAACTTCAATTAGACCGACGTTTCCCGATCGAGGTCGAGGCCAGCACTCTGGCGGAGGTGCGAGAAGCTGTAGCCGCCGGCGCAGATCGTATCCTTTTGGACAACATGAGCCTCAGTCAAATGCGGGAGGCCGTAGGCCTGGCAGCGGGCCGGGCCAAGCTGGAGGCCTCAGGCCGGATGACCCTGGAGCGAGTGCGGCGGGTGGCTGAAACCGGGGTGGACTACATTTCCGTGGGAGCCTTGACCCACTCTGCGCCTGCTCTGGATATTAGCATGGAGATCGAGTGAGCGAGAACCAAGAGACTCAGCTTCAATTTTACACGCAGCTATCGGAAGAAGAGGTCCTGGCCCGCCTGTGGCAAGCCAAGCGAACTTTGGGGAAAACCGCCTTGATCCTGGGCCACCACTATCAAAGCGACGCGGTCATTCAATATGCGGACTACCGGGGGGATTCCCTGGAGCTCTCCAGACGTGCGGCCATGGTTAAAGAGGCCAAGTACATCGTTTTTTGCGGTGTACGCTTTATGGCGGAAAGTGCCGCTATCTTAGGTGGCGAGCATCAGGTGGTGCTGCACCCGGCCCCGGAGGCCGGCTGTCCCCTGGCCGATTTCGCTCAATTGGAGGATGTAGAAAGAGCGTGGGATGTACTGCAGGCCGCGGGAGTGGAGCGCCTTATCCCGATAACGTACGTTAACAGCAGCGCCGACGTAAAAGCCTTTTGTGGGCAACGAGGCGGTCTAACCTGCACTTCCAGCAACGTTGCCAAGGTCTTGAGTTGGGCGCTTGGACACAACCGCACGGTACTTTTTCTACCCGACGAGAACCTGGGTCGCAACACGGCAAGGGCATTGGGACTGGCGCCAACTGAGGTCGCTACCTGGGATTTTATGCTGGACCAGGGTGGCCATGATAAGGCCGATTTGCCGCACTACCGGCTCTTCGCCTGGAAGGGCCATTGCCACGTGCACACGCGTTTCAGCCTCACGGACATTGCACGGGTTCGGCAAGAAAGCCCTCGTGCTCAAATCGTGGTTCACCCAGAGTGCCTGCCACCAGTGGTGGAGGCCAGCGATGCCAGCGGGTCCACCTCTTTCATCGTCCGCGCTGTGCACCAGGCACCCGCTGGCGCTTGCCTGGGTATCGGCACGGAGATCAACCTGGTCGGTCGCCTGGCCAAAGAATATCCAGACAAGACTGTCCTTCCCTTGAGCCGTTCTCTATGTCCCAACATGTTTCGAGTCAATGTCTACCGCTTACTCCATACCCTGGAAAGCATTATGGCCGGAGAGCCGGTCAACACGGTGCGTGTCCCGGATGAGACTGTCGCCTTCGCCCGCCAGGCCCTGGAAAGGATGCTGGCCTTTTCGGCCAAGGACTGAGTGCCTATGAGCTCTACACCGCTGACAACGGATGCGCTGGTTATCGGCAGCGGCTTGACCGGAGGGATCGCCGCCCTGGGGCTGGCGCAGCAGGGGCTAGAGGTGGCCATGATCACGCGCGCCGAGGATCCAGGTGAGACGAATACCTCCCTGGCCCAAGGGGGCATCGTCTACGAAGGAGAAGATGATTCGCCAGCACTCCTGATAGCCGACATTTTGCGAGCTGGGGCAGGTCTCAGCCTTCCGGAGGCAGCGGAGGTTTTGGCGGCCGAAGGGCCGCCCCTGATACGCCGATTGCTCATTGAACGGCTGGGCGTGCCTTTTCTAAAGTTACCCACCGATGGCTATGACTTAACCGTAGAGGGTGCGCACTCGGTGAAAAGGATCCTTCACGTTGCCGATGCCACTGGCCGGGCCATTGAGGAGAGGATCATCGCCGCAGCTCAGGCCGAACCAAGAATTTCCCTGTACACGAAGCACACGGCGGTTGATCTTATTACCTCCACCCATCACGCCCGCGATGCCTTAGCGGTCTATGGAGAACCGGTCTGCCTGGGCGCTTATGTCTTCGATCACGAGACTAACCAGGTGCGCACCTGCCTGGCCCGGGCTACCCTGCTGGCTACCGGCGGGCTGGGGCAGATCTACTTACACACTACTAATTCCAGCGGAGCCAGAGGCGATGGGATAGCCATGGCTCGCCGGGCCGGGGCCAGGGTCATCAACATGGAGTACGTGCAGTTTCACCCCACGGCTTTCTACAAGCGCAACGCGCCGCGCTTCCTGATCACCGAAGCGATGCGTGGGGAAGGGGCTAGACTGGTGACCTCTGGCGGTGAGCCGTTTATGCAGCGCTTCGCCCCGGAGTGGAAGGATTTGGCGCCGCGAGACCTGGTGGCGCGTAGCATACAACAGGTGATGCTGGAGACGGATAATGAATGCGTTTATCTTGACCTCCGCTCGTATGTGCCACCGGGGCAGATCAAGAGCCGTTTCCCCAATCTTTATGACCAATGCCTCGCTCATGGGGTAGATATCACCCAGGATCTAATCCCGGTGGTGCCGGCGGCTCATTACTCTTGTGGAGGGATCTGGGTCGACGCCCAAGGCCGTTCCAGTTTGAAAGGGCTCTATGCTGCGGGAGAGGCGAGCTGTACCGGCCTTCACGGAGCAAATCGGCTGGCTAGCACCTCGCTCCTGGAGTGCTTGGTTTGGGGACATCGCGCAGCACTTGATATGGCACAGTACATCAATAGCTTCTCCCGGCCCTTTCTCGAAATCCCTCCGTGGGATGATAGTGGCCTGGACGAGCGCGTCGACCCGGCGCTGATCGTGCAAGACATGCATACCATTCAAAGCATCATGTGGAATTACGTCGGGCTGATGCGAACCACTAACCGCCTGAAGCGGGCAGTCACCGACCTGCGCAATTTAGCCTTGGAGATCGAGGAGTTCTATCGCCGCACCAAGCTGAGCGATAGTCTCATCGGCCTGCGAAACGCGGCGGCGGTGGCTCAGCTTGTGGCAAATGCGGCCCTTCGCAACCGCCAGAGCCGTGGGTGCCACTATCGGATGGATTGAACGGTCAATGATACTCTATGGACGCCTCCCCTGACTCTGACATGGTTGACAGGGCCCGCGGTAAATAGTAACATAGATGCACAAGGCCCCGGTGAAAGCGGCATTGATTCGGCGAGGCTGACACGAGAGGTGAGAATGTCCCTACGGCGAGGGATCGGCCTGGGGCTGACCCTGGCCTTTATTTTGTCTGGCTGTTACCCGGGAACAAAGCCCCTGACCAAGATCGGCCTGGTGGCCCCTTTTACCGGTTTCGATGAGGCGGTGGGATATAGCGTGCTGTATTCGGCCAAGCTGGCGCTAGAGGAGCGTCATTCCCGGGGCGGTGTGTCTGGCTACATGGTGGAGTTGGTGGCTCTGGACGACCGCAACCAGGCCGACCTGGCTGTCCAACGGGCCCAGATGATGGCTCTGGATGCTGACATCATGGGTGTCATTGGGCACTACGAAAACGCTGCTGCCCTGGCCGCCAGTGAGGAGTACCACCGCGCCGGCCTGACCTACCTGGCGGTGTCGGCCACCGCCGATGAACTGACCCGGAAGGGCTACCCAGAGGTGTTCCGCCTATGTCCCCCGGGGCGATCGGTCATCGAAAAAGCAGCGCGATTCATGGCCCAAGAACGGCCGGCTGGGCTGGCGGTGATCTGGGACGCCGATTTTCGCTCAGATGCCCAGGCCCTCATTTCCAGGTCAAAGTCGCTGGGAGGCAACGTGGTCTATGGGGTCGAGGTCTCTCGCTGGCAGTTGGACTATCGGGGTATCCTCCACGAGCTGGCCGGAGTGAAACCGCAGATGGTGTGCTTCCTGGGTCGCGCGGCCGAGGGCGGGGCCTTCTTGAAGCAGGCCAGGGATGCGGGCCTGGATTTTAGGTTCCTGGGTGGACCGGGCACAGACGATCCGAGACTGGCCGAGATCGCTGGCAGCGCTTTGGAGGGGGCCTTTTATCTAAGTCTGTTCGGGGACGTCAAGGACGAAAGATTCCTGCGGGGATTTCGAGAGCTCGCGTCCCGGCCGGTGGGGGAATACAGTGCCGCCACGTACGACGCGACGAACGTGTTGCTGGAGGCCATGGAGCGGGCGATCCGGGCCAGGCGCAGGCCCGAACGAGAGGCGATCCGCCGTGAGGTATCCCGAACCACCGGTTACCAAGGGCTTACCGGGGTTGTCAGCTTCGATGCCAGGGGAGATGTGGCTGCCTCATCAGTCTATTTGTTTCAGGTCTGCGGAGGGCGCTTTCCAGGGCAGCCGGCGGGAGCGCCGTGAGAGAGTATACAGGTGACCTCAAGCTATATGAGCCATGTGGCAACCGAGCGTAGTCCTGCAACGACCGAGGACTCTAGTGACATGGTCAAGGTCGTGCCTCTGGCGCCGCAAGCCCTGGAGGACCTGACCTGGGCCCCTTACAGCTACTTCACCGTCGGTTCACTCTGCGATCACCTGGCCCGATTCCCCGACCTGGGTTGGCGAGCCGAGGGTAAGGGCGACTATGCCGTAGGAGGCTACTGGAAGCAGCGTTCAGAGGTGGGGCTGATCCTGGAGACCACCCCCAGTCCATTTCGGCCCTGTCTTGTGGCCCGCTTGCTGGAAGCCTATCGTGGGAACCAGGCCCGGCTGATATTGCTTTCCGATCGGGAGGAACAGCGGGCTCTGGAGTTCTACCTGGGAGCGGGGTTTGGTTCAGTGGAAACAGTGGTGATCTACGAAAAGCCTAAGGTCTGGGTGCCGCCTCGACCGCGGCGTTTGGACATCCGAGAGTTCCGGCCTGACGACGGGCCGCAACTGGCGGCCCTGGAGCAGGCCACGTTCCCCTGGCTCTGGTGGTATGATGCACAGGAATACCTGGCCCTCTGGGAGGCCGGCGATCGGTCTATATACCTTGCTTTTCGGGATCGATCGCTGGTAGGATACGCTATTACCACCGTGCGCGATCACTTGGGGCATGTGGATCGCCTGGGCATTCACCCTTCCCGCCAGGGGCTGGGGTATGGGGCAGACTTGTTGGCTTTCGCCATCCAACGCATGGCATCCCAAGGGGCCTGGCGCGTGGGTTTGAGCACCCAAGCGGAGAATGAGCGCTCGCAACGCCTCTACGAGGGCTTCGGTTTCCGGCGAACGGGAGACAGCTACCGGTTGTACGGGCTCTGGCTGGACCATCCCGGCCACCAGGTGAGAACGCAGTCTAGCCAAGGGGGTGGGGACTGAAAACAGATTCGATCAAGAAGATCATCCTGGTGGCTACCGGTGGGACCATCGCCATGAAATCCAGCCCCGACGGGCGTGGTGCTATGCCTACCCTGAAAGGCCGAGATCTCAAAGATCTCCTGCCCCGGAGCTTGGCTGAGATCCAGGTGGAAGAATGCTGCAACCTTCCCAGTGCCCATCTCAGCATGGAGATGGCCTGGGACCTGGCGCAGAGGATCAGGAGGCTGGTGGCGCGTGCCGACGTGGAGGGGGTGGTCATAACCCACGGCACCGACACCCTGGAGGAGACCGCCTATTTGCTGGACCTGGTAGTGGAAACCGCCAAGCCCGTAGTGCTCACCGGAGCCATGCGCACGGCCTCAGACCTTGGCTACGATGGCCTGGCTAACCTGGCCGGGGCGATCAGGGTGGCCGTCACGGAGGAGGCCCAGGGCCTGGGCGTGCTGGTGGTGTTGAACGATGAGATCCATGCTGCCCGGGAGGTGACGAAGGCCCATGCTTTAAGCCTGGATGCCTTCAAGTCCCCGACGTTTGGCCCTCTGGGCAGAATCGAGGGCGACCGGGTGGTAATGGCGCGCTCGGTGGTGCCGGAACGTATCCCGGCGGACCGGTTGAATCCTAACGTGTACTTGATCAAGCTGGCGTTGGGTATGGACGAGCGATTCTTGCGCTCCCTGCTCTCCGATCCCCAGGTGGCAGGGGTGGTGATCGAGGGATTGGGCGGTGGGCGGCTGCCGCCGTGGTGGTTGGAGGCAGTGAGAGCTGCCGTGGAGCGAGGGATGGCGGTGGTGGTGGTGTCGCGGTGCCCTGGTGGCTCGGCCTACGATGCCTATGGCTATGCCGGAGCCTACCGGGACCGGGCAAGCCTGGGCGTCCTCCATGCACCTGGGCTCAGCGGCCTCAAGGCGCGCATCAGGCTTATGGCGGCCCTGGGGGCGGTCGGGAGCCGGTCCGAACTGAGGCGATATTTCGAGTGATGTTGGGTTTTCATCCGGTTGTGCTGGAGGGTTTTCTGGGCCTCGATGGTGCCAGGACAATGGGATGGGCACTGGGGGAGAGGAAGTAGATGTTTCGACGATCCAGGCCGTTGGAGCAGGGGTTAACCTGGACCCGGCAGTCCTTCTTCGGCAAGATCGCAGGTCTTCTCACGGGTACGGGCCAGGTCACTGATGGCCTTTGGTCGGAGCTGGAGAGGCTGTTGATCCAGGCCGACGTGGGGGTAAGCACCACCGTAGAGTTGGTGGAGAAGGTTCGTGCCAGGGCGGCCAGGGAAAAGATCAGGGATACCGCCGGGGTGAAACAGGCCTTGCAGGAGGCCATGCTGGAGTTGCTCCAAGGCGCCGCTATCTCCCCATCCCCTATCCTCTATCCTGTACCCTCTGCCTCCCATCCTCTGCCCGCTCCTCTCTACGTCATCCTGGTGGTGGGCGTGAACGGCGTCGGCAAGACCACCAGCATCGCCAAGCTGGCTAACATTTATCGTCGGGCGGGCCTGGACACGGTCGTCGCTGCGGCTGACACCTTCCGAGCGGCGGCCATCGAGCAGTTACAGGTGTGGGGACAGAGGGTTGGGGCGACGGTGATCGCGCACCAGCCAGGGGCTGACCCCGGGGCGGTGGTGTTCGATGCCCTTCAGTCATGCCTGGCGCGAAAGGCCCAGGTGCTGATCATCGATACTGCCGGCAGGCTTCATACAAAATATAGCCTCATGGAGGAGCTCAAGAAGGTCAAGCGAGTCATTGCCAAGCAGGTCCCTGGCGCGCCTCACGAGGTGATCCTGGTGATCGACGCCACCACCGGCCAGAACGCCCTGGCTCAGGCCAGGCAATTCACCCAGGCGGTGGAGGTGTCTGGCATCTTCCTGGCCAAACTGGACGGCACCGCCAGGGGCGGCATGGCCTTCGCCATAGCCAGGGAATTGGGCATCCCCATCAGATACGTTGGCACCGGTGAGGCCGTGGACGACGTAGCGGGGTTCGACCCCCAGGAATTTGTGCGAGCACTTTTTGCTTAGCCCCCGTTGGGCCTGGGGTTGAAGCCCCAGGCCCCCGGGGTGGTGTTCTCGGGACGGGCTTGGGAATTTTTCTTTCTTAGTAACGAAAGTGGGAGAACCTATGGAAGAATTGATAACGATGCTGGCATCGCTGCGCCAGCGGATCTCGGACATCCAGGTGCGTCTTTGACCTGACTGGGAAGGAAAAGGAGATCGCGAGGTTCCAGGAAGAGTCCGCCTCTCAGGACTTCTGGCTGGACCAGGAAAGGGCGCAGAAGGTCATGCGGGACCTGATGCAGCTAAGAGAACAGGTGGAGCTCTGGCGAGGGCTGGAGAAGCAGGCCAGAGACCTGGTAGATCTGGCCGAGCTGGCCCAGGCCGAGGGCGATACGTCCCTGAACCAGGAGGTGGGTGAGGAGGCTAGAGCCCTGGCCCGGCGGCTGGATCAATTGGAGTTCCAACTGATGTTGGGTGGCGAGCACGACCGGAAGAACGCCATCCTGGCCATCCATGCTGGCGCCGGTGGGACGGAGTCCCAGGACTGGGCCCAGATGCTTCTGCGCATGTACCTGCGTTCATTGGGCCCTATGCCTATGGCTACCTGACTGCCGAGCGCGGCGTGCACCGACTGGTACGGCTGTCGCCTTTCGACGCCGCCCATCGCCGTCACACCTCTTTTGCTCTGGTGGAGGTCATGCCTGAGGTGGAGCAGGAGGTGGAGGTGGCCGTCAACCCCGATGACCTGGAGATAGACGTGTTCCGATCCTCGGGGGCAGGTGGTCAGAACGTTCAGAAGACCAGCACCGCCGTGCGCATCACGCACCGGCCTACGGGAATAGTGGTCACCTGCCAGAACGAGCGTTCCCAGTTGCAGAACAAGGAGACCGCCTTGAAGATCCTGAGGGCCCGGTTCCTGGAGATCGAGCTGGAGAGAAAAGAGGAGGAGATCCTTCGCCTTAAAGGCCAGCACGTGGCGGCGGGATGGGGCAACCAGATCCGGTCTTATGTCTTGCATCCCTATAACATGGTCAAAGACCACCGCTCGGGGTATGAGACCTCGGATACCGCCGCCGTTCTGGATGGCGAGATCGACGGTTTCATTGAAGCCTATCTGAGGATGGCCAGATAGCTTGGAGAAATCCAAGCCTAACTTTGTAGAGATGTTAACGTGAAGCGATTACCCTTGGTGATTATCCTCCTGGTTTTATCGCTGACCTGGATTTTCCCGGCACAAGCCCAGGGGGAGATCACCGTCACCCAGGATAGCTATCTAACCAGTTTCCCCACCCAGGTGAAATTCACCCTGGAGGCCAGGAGCTCCAGTGACATCGTTCGGATCACCCTGGTCTACCAACTGGCGGGCGAGGCGGCGGTGAATACCGCCTATCCGGAGTTCCAGCCGTCCAAAGAGATCAAGACAGAATACGTCTGGAACACCAAGAAGTCCTACGTGCCACCGGGGGTGGAGGTGGAGTATTATTGGCGCATCGAAGATGCCGCTGGCCACACCCTGAAAACCCCGCCGAAGAGCTTCGTCTATGCGGATACCCGTTACACCTGGCAGCAACTAAGCCGGGGAAAGCTGGTCCTCTCGTGGTATCGAGGGAGCCAGGACTTTGGGCAGGCGCTCCTGGACGCCGCAGCCAAGGGGCTAGAGCAGATCGACCGCGAGGCCGGGATCAAGGTGGAACGGACAGTCAAGATCTTCGTTTACGGCAGCCAGGCGGACCTGTTGGGCGCCCTGGAGCCGCGGCACTCCGAGTGGACGGGTGGGGTGTCTTTCTCAGAGATGGGGATCATCCTCCTGGACATCAGCGAAGGCCGGCTGAGTTGGGGCAAAAGGGCTTTGGTCCACGAGCTCACGCATGTGGCGGTGCACCAGGCCACCGATAATCCCTATGGCGAGGTGCCGCGGTGGCTCAATGAGGGCCTGGCCATGTACATGGAGGGGGACCTGGAATCGCCCTACGCCTCGGCCTTGAATCAGGCCATCAAGGAGAACCGGCTCTTCTCCTTGCGCTCGTTGAGCAGCTATCCGGGCGATCCCCGGCAGGTCACGCTATACTACGCCGAAAGCTACAGCGTGGTGAAATACCTCATCGACAATTTCGGCCGGGAAAAAATGGCCCAGTTGATGGCGACCTTCAAGGAGGGCACCACCCAGGATACCGCCTTGACGCAGGTCCTCGGCCTGAGCACCGACGGCCTGGACGCCCAATGGCGGCAGAGCCTGGGCGCGAAGCCTAAGGCCTCGCCCGGGCCAACCCGCTCGGCCACCCCATCCCCAACGGTGCCGGTCGGCGGCCTTGCACCTGGCTCTCGTCAGGGCCTGGTGATTCTGCTCTGTCTCTTCCTGCCCATCATTGGCGGTGGGCTTCTGGCGGTAGCGCTGGGCGCGGGCGCCCTCTACTTCTCTCGACGCAAGGCTTGACCCATACCAGGCTCGCCGCTGCTGATAAAGGTTGAGCGGCATCCTCAGGTCCTGGCTGGATCCAGGACGCCTCTCCCGTTACCCTCCGGGCACGATACTCACCGTTCCCGGCTCCCCTTCCAGTCCTTCCACCTGGCACCTCACCGGCAGGAACTGCGCCACCACCCAGATGTTGGTCAGCAGGTGTCGGGTGATCCTTGAGGTGGTGAAAGCAGAAGCCCCCTGAGCCAGAGAGAGGGGCAGGATGATCTGGTCGGCGAGATGGGAATCCAAGGCCCCATCTGTCGCGTGGTGGGCGAAGAACTCGTGGCAGGCCTCTTCGGCCACCTTCTCCGCCGGCTTGCCCCTCTCCCCCAGCCCGGTGAACCCGGCCAGGGCATTCTCGTACTCCGCCGAGAGGAATAGCAAGGTGCCTGGCCCCGCGGAACTGGCACTCACGATCTCGAACTCCGGCGCGAACCCTCGCTCTCGCAAAAGGCTTTCGGCCCGGGATCTCTGACGCTCAGCGATGGAGATGGACAGGTTAGATACCGCCGAGACCCCTTTCAGGCTCACCAGTTCCCCACGCCGGCGCCAGTCTGCGGCGGTGGGACGGGGTTGCCCGGCGGGGACCCGGACGTTGATGAGGCCGCCTCCCTTGGGGTACCAGCCCCACCTTTTCAGGATCGTGTCTGCCTGGACCCCCAGGCGGGCCAATGTGGGGAGGAATACCAGCTTCAGATAGTGGAAGGAAGGGCTCAGGGGCACGTGGGTGCCGCCGCACAGACGGAGGCGGGAATGGCTCCTGGCCATTTTCTGGTGGTCCCGGTCCAGGGCCGGCGTCTTGGTCGCCAGGGCCAGTGGCAGGAGTATGGCCTGGAGCACCAGGGCCACCGCCCCGGCGCTGCCCCGCTCCTCGGCCACGTCGAAGGCATAGTCTCCCGGCACCGCCGGTCCCGGGGAAAAGCTAAGTTCCTGGGAACCCAGGGCGGCCCCTTCCACTTGAGCTCGGCAAATGCTGGCGGCGGCTTTCACGCCAGCCAGGTGTTGAGGCTGGAGGCCGGGCTTGCGGCGCCCGGCGCGGATGCGTTGGACCTGGAGTGACCTGCCAGTGATCATGGACAAGGTGAGGGCGGAGCGCAGTATCTGCCCCCCGCCCTCGCCATACGAGCCATCGATGGTGACGAAGTCCTCCACCGGGGCGCCTCGTTTCAGGTGATGTCCAGCGGGGCGACTGGAAATGATCGGTTGCACAGACGGAGGATATCGGCCAGTGTCAGGTGACGTCGTGGGCTATCCGGTCACATCCATGCACCGTTTACCAGCGCCGGCCGCCACCTCTCCTGCCCTCGTCTCTCCGGCCTTCCGTGCGTGGGCGAGCCTCGTTAACGGTGAGCGTTCGTCCCTTCAGCTCCTTGCCGTTCAACCCGCCGATGGCGGCTAGGGCTTCGGCCGCGGTGGGCATCTCCACGAACCCGAAGCCTCTCGGCTCACCGCTGTATTTGTCCTTGATTATGGCGACAGACGCCACCTGTGCGAAGGCGGCGAAGGCCTCTCGCAAGTCATCCTCGGTGACCCCGCGTGACAGATTGCCTACGTAGATGTTCATGGTGACCGTCCTTTCTTTTTTCCCAAACGTTTCGATCAGGAATTCCGTCTCATGAGCTCGGTGTAAGCGGAGTGCGAGCGTAGGAGGCATTTGAGCGGAATGAATGAAGCTGCTCACGCCGCATCTTCGCTTCTCGTCTCTCACCCTTCATCCTCCTGGGATAAGAGTGCCCTTGATAGAGCCTTAAAAAGCCTCCCGTGATTGGGGACCTTTAGGTGCAGCAATTCGTGAACGATCGCCTCTGCGCGAAGCTGCGCTGGCCGCCGCAGCAACGCCGTATCAAAGGTCAACCGACCACCACTGGAGCAACTCGCCCACTTGTGCTTCATCGGGCGCAGGCGAATCTACTTCGGCTGCACCCCGATGCGCTGCGCCCACGCTGCTACCTCCGCTTTGAAGACGGCAACCGGTACGAGTTCCTCC
>DYIS01000048.1 GCA_020723545.1 Ktedonobacter racemifer | reverse complement strand
GGCGAAGGTATTGCCCAAGAAACCTGGTTTCTGGGGTAATAACATACGGAGGATCGATGATGATCGAGATCAAGACTGCCCTGCCCGGCCCCCGGGCCCAGAGGGCCATCGAGCGGGACCACCGCTACGTCTCCCAGTCGTACACCCGCTCGCCCGAGTGCCCGGTAGTGGCGGAGAGGGGCCAGGGCGTCTGGGTCCAGGACGTGGACGGCAACCGCTTCCTGGACTTCGCCGCGGGGATAGCGGTGTGCTCCACCGGCCACTGCCACCCGGAGGTGGTTAAGGCGGTCCAGGATCAGGCAGCGAAGCTGATCCACATGTCCGGGACAGATTTCTACTATCTGCCCCAGGTGGACCTGGCCGAGCGGCTGGCGAAGCTGGCCCCCGGCGACTTCGCCAAGCGGGTCTTCTTCGGCAACTCCGGCACCGAGGCCATCGAGGCCGCGTTGAAGCTCGCCCGGTACAAGACCGGGCGGCACCAGTTCATCTCCTATTTTGGCGCCTTCCACGGGCGCACCGTGGGGGCCATGTCACTCTCCGGCAGCAAGACCGTCCACCGCCGGGGGTTTGGCCCTTTGCTGCCGGGGGTCACCCACATCCCGTATCCGTACTGCTACCGCTGCTCATTTGGCCTGACCCACCAAAACTGCGGCCTGGCCTGCCTGAAGTACCTGACGGATCTGGTGTTCAAGAAGACCCTGCCCCCGGAGGACGTGGCCGCCATCTTCATCGAACCCATCCAGGGTGAGGGCGGTTACGTGGCGCCTCCGGCCGACTACATGCAGGAACTGCAAGAGGTAGCCCGTGAGCACGGCATACTCCTGGTGGCCGACGAGGTGCAGACCGGCTTCGGTCGCACCGGCAAGATGTTCGCCATGGAGAACTTCGGCGTGGTGCCCGACCTTATCGCCACCGCCAAGGGCCTGGCCTCGGGCCTGCCGCTGGGGGTGACCATCTACCGCTCCGACTCGAGCGACTGGGTAGCCGGCTCCCACGCCAGCACTTTCGGCGGCAACCCCCTTTCTTGCACTGCTGCCCTTAAGACGGTGGAGCTCCTAGAGAGCGGCATCATGGCCAACGTGAGCCGCCAGAGCCCGGTCTTCATGGAACGGCTCAGGTCTTTGGCCCAGGCCCACGAGTGTATGGGGGACGTCCGCGGCGTGGGCCTCATGATCGGCGTGGAGATCGTCAAGGACCGGCAGAGCAAGGAGAAAGACCCGGCCCGGCGCGATGCCCTCCTGGCGGCCTGCTACCGGCGGGGGCTGATCCTGATCGGCTGCGGTGAGAATGTGGTGCGCTTTGCGCCGCCCCTGGTGATCTCCCAAGAGGAGGCGGAAATCGGCCTGGAGGTCTTCGCCCGGGCGCTCGAGGAGACCGAGAGGGCAGGGAGCAAGTAGCAGGTAGCAGACAGCCCTACAGCACATCACTGTTGAACCACTGAGGCCCCAAGATACAGAGGAATGCTTGGTGTAGTCGTGCCTTCCTGGTGAGTACCCCGTTTTCGACTTGCGAAGGCCAGTGAGAACCGCTATACTATCGCCAAATTTACGAACCGGCCCTCTTCATCCCTTTGAGGGCAGGGGCCTATTCTTAAAATGCAACCGTTGAGGGTTGAAGCCCACGGGGACCAGGAGGCCTTTTCGAGGTTGGAGGCCGACTGGAAAGAGCTCCTGGCCGCCAGCCACTCCCATACGGTCTTCTCCACCTGGCAGTGGCAGCAGGTCTGGTGGCAATGCTTTGGCCATGGGCGCCAGCTCGTGCTCCTGACGGCCCGGGAGGACGGCGGGCTCCTGGGCCTCATGCCCCTGTACCGCGAAACCATCCAGGGCCAGGCGGTGCTCCAACTGGTGGGCGGCGTGGACGTGGCCGACTACCTGGAGGTGATAGCCCGGCGGGGCCGGGAAAGGCAGGCCCTGGGCGCTTTCATGGACTACCTACGGGGCCAGAGCTGGCAGCTTTTGGACCTGCATTCCATCCCCGCCAGCTCGCCCACCCTGGCTTTCTACCAGGCCCTGGGAGAAGAGGCGGGGTTTTCGGTGGAGATAGCCCAGGAGGAGGTGTGCCCGGCGGTGGACCTTCCCGCTGATTGGGAGAGCTATCTGGCCGGCCTATCCCGGGAGGATCGCCACGAGTTGCGGCGCAAGCTGCGGCGGCTGCGGAATAGCGTGGCCTATTCCTGGTACACCGTCGAGAGCGCCGAGCAACTGCCCTCAGCGGTAGAGGCCTTCCTGGAGCTGCACCGCAAGAGCAGCAGGCACAAGAACTCCTTCTGGACCCAGGAGACCGACTGCTTCTTTCGCCGCCTGGCCCGGGCCATGTTCGACGAGGGATGGCTGCGGCTGTCGTTCCTGGAGGTAGAGGGGCGGAGGGCGGCCAGCACGTTCTCGTTCGACTACGGCGGGACCGTGAGCCTGTACAATTCGGGCTTCGACCCGGAGTTCGCCCACCTGAGCGTGGGAGTGACGGCGGTGGCCTTCGGCATCCAGGACTGCCTGGCCCTGGGCCGCCGGACCATGGACTTCTTACGAGGCGACGAACCGTACAAATACGACTTCGGCGCCGTAGACCGGGCCATTTTTAACATCAAATGTCAGAAGCGATGACGTTCAGCGAACCGAACCACTGGCCGCGACGGGTAGCCATGATCTCGGCCCACACCTGTCCTCTATCGGTCCCGGGCAAGTACAAGGCTGGGGGCTTGAACGTCTACGTCCTGGAGCTCTCCCGCGAGCTGAGCCGGCGGGGCGTGGCGGTGGACGTGTACACGCGACTTCGGGACCCAGAGAAGCCGGAGGTGGTGTGGTTCGCCGAGCGGGCCCGGGTGATCCACCTGGTGGCCGGCAGCCCCCAGGGCAGATGCGGCGACACCGTGTTGTTCGAACACCTGCCGGGGTTCGTGGACGAGATCGCCCAGTTCGCCGTCCAGGAAGACCTGACCTACGAGCTGGTGCACGGGCACTATTGGCTCTCGGGTTGGGTGGCGGCCCAACTCAAGGGGCGTTGGGGCACGCCCATGGTGCAGATGTTCCATACCCTGGGACAGGTCAAGAACCTGGTAGCCCAGGATGGCACGCCCCGGGAGCCGCCGCTGCGCATCGAGACCGAGCGGTGGGCGGTGGGCCAGGCCGACCGGCTCATCGCCGTCAACTCGGTAGAGAGCGCCCAGTTGATCTGGTTCTACGGCGCCAAACCGGAGCAGTTGCACATCGTCCCCGGCGGCGTGGACACGCTCCTGTTTCGCCCGATCCCCAAGGCCCAGGCGCGGCGCCACCTGGAGCTGGAGGACGGGGCCAGGGTGGTGCTCTTCGTGGGGCGCCTGGACCCCATCAAGGGCATTGAGGTCCTGTTCGGTGCCTTCGCCAGGCTGTGCGCCAACCACTCGTCGGGACCGTGCCGGTTGCTGGTGGTGGGTGGAGACCGTGATCGGGAGCGGGACAAGCTCCAGGCACTGCGTGAAACCGCGGCCGGCCTGGGGGTGGCCCAGGAGGTGCAGTTCATCGGCAGCGTGGAACAACAACACCTGCCCTGCTACTACTCGGCGGCCGACGTGTGCGTGGTACCCTCTTATTCCGAGTCCTTCGGCCTGGTGGCCATGGAGGCCATGGCCTGTGGCACGCCGGTGATCGCCTCGCGGGTGGGAGGCCTGCAGTTCACGGTGCAGGACGGGCACACCGGCTTTCTGGTACCTCCCCGAGATCTGGGCGCCCTGGCCGACCGGATGGGGTGCATCCTGCGCCGCCCCGAGCTTGCGGCCCGGATGGGAAAGGCGGGTGTGGAGCGGGCCAGGGAATACAGTTGGGCCAGGGTGGCCGAGAGCATCCTGGCGGTGTACGGCGAGCTCCACCAGGTGGCCAGATTGCCGGAGAGGGACAAGCGGGCGGCTACTTTCTAGTAAAAGAATTGGGAAAGAATACGTGGCGGAACCAACTGAGAAGAAACGCATCATGGTGGTGGTGGCGCACCCGGACGATCCGGAGTTCGGCTGCGCCGGGACTGTGGCCAAGTGGGCGGTCCAGGGCCACGATGTCCGATACGTGATGATCACCAGCGGGGACAAGGGCACCCATGACCCGGAGATGACGCCGGAGAGGATCGCCAACCTGCGGGAAAGGGAGCAGGAGGCCGCGGCGAAGGAGCTGGGCGTCCGGCGGGTGGAGTTCTTGCATCATCCCGATGGGGTGCTGGAGGCCAACCTGTCCTTGAGGCGGGAACTGGTGTTGGTGCTGCGGAAATACCAGCCCGATACGGTCCTGACCATTGACCCGTGGCGGCACTACCAATTGCACCCGGATCACCGGGCGGCCGGGGTGGCCACCATCGATGCGGTGATCTCGGCCCGGGAGCGCTTGATCTTCCCCGAGCAACTGACCAATGGGGTGAAGCCCTGCCGGGTGAGCGAGGTGTTGCTGTTCTGGACGGACAGCCCGGACTACTGGGTGGACATCTCCGACAGCATCGAGCGCCGCATCGCTGCCCTGCGCAAACACGTGAGCCAGGTGGGCGGGCGGGCCGACCTGGAGGAGCGGATACGGCAGTGGGCCCAGAAGATGGGAGAGCCCCAAGGCCTGGCCTACGCCGAGGCCTTCAAGCGGCTTGTTTTCTAGGGCGGGCATCGTGCCTGGCGTTGTGCTCACAGACCCATTGCGCTACCATAATGGAGGTGCGCCATGAGAATCTTCGCTGCCTATGTTGAATTTGACCCTGAGACCAACCTGTATGTCGGGATTGTCCCGGGCATTCCAGGCGCCCATACACAGGGGGCAACCTTAGACGAACTCCAGAAGAATCTCAAAGAGGTACTGGAATTATGCCTGGAGGAGTATAAGGGGCCAACCGAAGACCTGCCCCGCTTCGTGGGGCTTCAGCAAATTGAGGTAGTTGGATGAGCCGCCTTCCGGTTGTCAATTTCAAGACAATAGAGGTGCCCTTCGAGAGAATCGCCCCACCACCCGAACCCTGGGGGCGTGGGGATACCCGCAGCGGCCTGGGTGCCCGCCTCGCTTGCAGAAATCCCTGCAATATGATATAAGCATAGCCATAATCCCTCGACGGCGAGGACAGCGGCCCAGCGCTCGTGCTGCATCGCTTTCAGGGATGGCCCTAGGGTTTCCATGGGGGTTCCTTTGGATGAAACCGGCCTAAGCACGGGCGCATAATCAGTGCTCGCCCGGGGAAAAGCTGTGGCGGAATCTATGGTAAAGGAGGTGATAGTCGTGCAAGCCTACTGCGTCAAGTGCAAGGCGAAGAAGGACATCAAGAACCCTCAGCCCATCACGATGAAGAACGGCAAAGCAGCGACAACAGGCACATGTCCCACCTGCGGCACCAAGATGTTCAGGATCGGGAAGTGAGAGTGCCCGGCGGTCTGTCTTTACCAAATGTTTCAGCCGGGAATCCGACGGCGAGTATTGACCTGCTTTCTTTGCTAGAGAAGAAAGCAGGTCAGCCTTTTACTCAGCGGCTTGAGGAGGCAACGTCTCACCGCCGAGAACGCCGAGAGCACTGAGAAAAAGCTAATCCTCCCGCCCCGATGCATCGAGGCGGGAGGATCGGCCACGAGGGTGCAGTGATCTCAGCGAACTTTGCGCTCTCCGCGGTGAATCAACCCTTCGGCTTGAGGAAGTAACATCTCACTGCAGAGCCGCTGAGCACACAAAAATCAAACTGAGGAGCCTGGATGTCCAAGAAGTTGGTGATCGTTGAGTCGCCGGCCAAGGCCCGGACAGTGGGCCGTTTCCTGGGCGGCGAGTATGTGGTAAAGGCCTCGGTGGGGCACATCCGCGACCTGCCCTTCAACCGCATGGGGGTGGACGTAGGCGACGACTTTTTCCCCCGCCACGTCATCCCGGAGAAAAAGAAGAAGGTCGTGAAAGAGCTGCGGGCAGATGCCAAGGACGCCGCCCAGATCTTCCTGGCCACCGACCCCGATCGGGAGGGCGAGGCCATCTCCTGGCACCTGAAGGAGGCGCTGAACGCCAGCATCAAAAACAAGCCGGTGCACCGGGTGGAGTTTCACGAGATCACCCGGGAGGCCATCGACCACGCCTTCGCCTCACCCCGGGAGATCAACAGCCGCCTGGTGGAGGCCCAGCAGGCCCGGCGGATCCTGGACCGGCTGGTGGGGTACTCCATCAGCCCCCTCCTCCGGCGCAAGATGGGCAAGAACGGCCTGTCGGCGGGACGGGTGCAATCGGTGGCGGTGCGCCTGGTGGTGGAACGGGAGCGGGCAATCAATGCCTTCGAGCCCCAGGAATATTGGTCCATCCAGGCGGACCTGGCCCGGGCAGAGTCCCGAAAGACCAAGAAAGACATCTTCCGGGCCTCCCTGGCCCAGATCAACGGCGAAAAACAATGGCTAAAAAGCGGCGAGGACGCCCAGGCCCACGTGGCGGCGTTGGAGCGAGCCACCTACACCGTGGCCGACGTGCGCAAGAAAGAGGTGCAGCGCAACCCGGCCCCACCCTTCATCACCAGCACCATGCAGCAGGAGGCCTCCCGCAAGCTGGGTTTCACCGCCAAACGGACCATGGCCGTGGCCCAACAGTTGTACGAGGGCCTGGCCATCGGCCCGGAAGGGAACGTGGGCCTGATCACCTACATGCGCACCGATTCCACCAACGTGGCGGAAATGGCCCAGCGGGAGGCTTTGGCCTACATCGGCGAGCGCTACGGCCCAGGCTACGTCCCGCCCTCGACCCGGCAGTATAAGACCAAGGCCAAGGGCGCCCAGGAGGCCCACGAGGCCGTCCGTCCCACCTTGGCCCACCGGGAGCCTGCCGCCATCAAAGAATACCTGACCAGCGACCAGTTCAAGCTGTACGACCTGATCTGGAAGCGCTTCATTGCCAGCCAGATGGCCTCGGCGGTGATGGATTCCACCTCGGTGGACATCCAGGCCTTGGAGAAGGACAAAGGCACCGACTACCTGTTCCGGGCCACGGGCTCTACGGTGAAGTTCCCGGGCTTTACCGTCGTCTACACCGAGGGCAAGGACGAGGTGTCGGAGGAGGAAGAAGAACGCCAGAGAGCGTTGCCTCCTCTGGCCACGGGTGACCTGCTGGCGCTCATGGCCTTGTTGCCGGAGCAGCACTTCACCCAGCCACCGCCACGGTATACGGAGGCTACGCTGATCCGGGCGCTGGAGGAGCAGGGCATCGGCCGGCCCAGCACCTACGCCCCGATCCTCTCGACCATTCAGGAGCGTGGCTACGTGGAGAGGGCCCAGGGCAGGAAACTCCTCCCCACCGAGCTGGGCTTCATTGTCAGCGACCAGTTGGTCAAGCACTTCCCGGAGATAGTGGACCTGGGCTTCACTGCGCAGATGGAAGCCGACCTGGACCGCATCGCCTCCGGGGAGGCCCAGTGGGTGCCGGTGCTCAGGGAGTTCTACCAGCCCTTCAAGGCCACCCTGGACCAGGCCGAGGCTCAGATGGGGGACATCGAGCCGCCCAAGCCCGAGTCCACCGGCGAGCTTTGCGAGAAGTGCGGCAAGCCCATGGTGATCAAGCGCGGGCGCTTCGGCCGGTTCATCGCCTGCTCGGGCTTCCCGGCCTGCCGGAACTCCCGGTCATTTACGGTGAGCACCGGGGTCAAGTGCCCCCAGTGCAAAGAGGGCGAGCTGGTGGAGAAGCTGTCGCGGCGCAAACGCGTTTTCTACAGTTGCAGCCGCTATCCGGAATGCAAGTACGCCCTGTGGAACAGGCCGGTGCCCCAGCCGTGCCCCGCCTGCGGTGGGCTGGTGACTTCTTTTCCAGCGAAGAAGGCCTACGTTTGCACCGCCTGTGGCAATGTCACTGAGACGCTGGAGGCCTGGGAAGCGGTGCCGGCCAGGGAACCGGCCCCCGCTTCGGTTTAGTCTCGCTCCGGTTCAGTCCCATTCAGGGTCTATCATGGAGGAGCAGCTTAACTCTTTCATCGCCTACATGAGGGTGGAGCGCAACGCCTCGCCTCGCACGGTGGAGAACTACGCCCGGGAGATCCGGGAGTTCCTGAGCTTCCTGAGGGAGCGGGGCATCTCCGGCTGGGACCAGGTGGACCGCCTGGTGGTGCGGCAGTACCTGGCCTGGCTGCAAGGACAGGGCTACGTGAAGGCCAGCGTGGCCCGTCGGCTCACCGAGGTGAGATCGTTCTACCGCTACCTGATGCGCCAGGAGGTCGTGGCGGCCAACCCGCTGAAGGCGGTTTCATCTCCGCGACTGGACAGGCGGTTGCCGTCCTTTCTCACCATCGAACAGGTGAATAGCCTGCTCTCGGCGCCGGACCTGGTCACGCCCCAGGGCTTGCGGGACCGCGCGATCCTGGAGTTTCTCTATGCCAGCGGCATGCGTGTCAGCGAGATCGTGGGGCTCAGCCTGAGCAACCTGGAGCGGGGGCTGAGAGAGGCCAGGGTGTGGGGCAAGGGCGGCAAGGAACGGATTGTGCTCCTGGGCGAGCCGGCCGTTTCGGCACTGGAGAGCTACCTCCGGTCGGGGCGGCCCCGGCTGGCCGGTGACAAAGCCAACAACGCGGTGTTCCTCAACCGGTCCGGGGGAAGGCTCTCGGCCCGCAGCGTCCAGGAGGCCCTGGAGAAGTACGCCGCTCTGGCGGGGCTTGGCGGGAAGGTCACCCCACACACCCTCCGCCACAGCTTCGCCACCCATCTGCTGGATGGAGGGGCTGACCTGCGGGTGGTCCAGGAGCTTTTGGGGCACGCCCATCTGTCTACCACCCAGGTGTACACCCACGTGACCCAGAGCCAGCTCCGGAAGATCTACATGCAGGCCCACCCCCGGGCCAGGCGGCAGCCCCCCGGCGAGGCGGATAGCAGCCAGCAGGGAGCGGGTAGCGGATAGCAGATAGCCGATAGCAGGGAGCGGATAGCAGATGGCAGAGGGCACATAGCGGATAGCTGATAGCAGATAGCAGGTGGGTCGGCCCCGCAGGGCATGTTATCGTTTTCTTTACTAGTTCCGCATGCACTTCGCGCACAACGAAGGATGAAAACAACGCCCGGTGGGACAAGTTGGCAACTTGTCCTACGTGCTACTTTCAATCTAGAAAAGAAATAACCATCTGAACTGGCAACGGCAGGGCCATTCGTCTCCTGCCGGCCGGTAGCTTAAATCTTCGAGGAGCGATGAATTGTCAAAGGTCGCGGTGCTCAAGACCAGCCCACAGACGGTGCTGGACGACTACGAAAAGCTGTTGCACCTGGCGGAGTACGATAAGTACCTGCCCCGGGACAGGGAGACGATACTCAAGCTGAATATCTCCTGGCAGCACTGGTACCCGGCCTGCTCCACTGCCCCCTGGCAGATCGACGGCACCGTGCGCACGATGCTCAAGGAGGGATATGCCCCCCGGGGCCTCATCGCCGCCCAGAATCGCACGGTGGTGGTAGACGCCCACGTGGGCGAGGTGAACAACAAGCACAAGGCGGTGGTGGACAAGCACCAACTGAAAAACGTACACCTCTACGAGCCGGGGGTGGAGTGGATCATTTACCAGCCCAAGGGCAAGTACCTGGCCCTGGACAAGATCTATCCGGAGGGCGTGCGCATACCCCGGCTCTTCCTGGGTCGGAACATCATCCACTTCCCCACCCTGAAGACCCACGTGTTCACCACCATGACCGGCGCCATGAAGAACGCCTTCGGCGGCCTGCTCTCGGAGAGGCGTCACTGGACCCACGGGGTGATCCACGAGACCCTGGTGGACCTCTTGATGATCCAGAAGGAGATCCACACCGGCATCTTCGCGGTGATGGACGGCACCTTTGCCGGAGAGGGGCCAGGGCCGCGGGCCATGGACATCCATCAGAAGGACATCATCCTGGCCTCCGGGGATCAGGTGGCCATCGACGCCGTCGCCGCCCGGCTCATGGGCTTCGACCCCATGAGCCTCCCCTTCATCCGCCTGGCCCACGACCGGGGCCTGGGGGTGGGCGATCCGCGACAGATCCAGGTGGTGGGCGAGGATATCTCCCAGATCAATTGGCACTTCCGGACCGGTGATACCTTCGCCAGTTGGGGCCAGAAGTTGATCTACCGCGGGCCGCTCCGGCCCTTCGAGAAGCTGCTCCTGCGCACGCCGCTGGTGCCCTGGTCCTACGTGGCGTCCAATCTCTACTACAACGGCTTCTGGTATCCCTTGAATGGCAAGAAACGGGTGCAGCAGGCCCTGAACACGCCCTGGGGCCAACTGTTCCAGACCTATTAACCACAGATTTCACAGACTTCACGGATTAATTTGTGTGATCTTTGGTAGCAGGCAGCAGATTTCACCGATTTCACAGATTAATCAGTGTAATCTGTGGTTCTGCCGCTGACCACCATGCTCGCCGACCTGCACGTTCACACCAACCTATCCCGCGATAGCGACATGACCCTGGCCGAGATCCAGGCGGCGTGCCGGTCCAAGGGCCTGGGTTGCGTCGCCATCACCGACCACAACCACCTGGAGAACGCCCTGCGGGCACCAGAGGTCCTGGGCATCACGGTGATCCCGGGTGAGGAGATCATGACCGCCGCCGGCGAGATCATCGGCTACTTCCTGTCCGAGCCGGTGCCCCCCGGCCTCTCGCCCCAGGAGACGGTGCGGCGGATCAAGGCTCAGGGTGGCCTGGTCTGCCTCCCCCACCCCTTCGACCGCCTGCGCAACTCCCGGCTGAAGGCGGCGGAGCTCAAGCGCATCCTCGGCGACGTTGACATGATCGAAATAGCCAATGCCCGGACCACCCTGGCCCGAGACAACGCCGCCGCCCAAAGATTTGCCCGGGCCCACGGCCTCCCTGGCTCCGCCGGCAGCGACGCCCATACCTCTGGGGAGATCGGCCGGACGTGCCTGGAGATGGCTGCCTTCGCCAGCAAAGAACAATTCCTGGAGAGCCTGAGGGGAGCCCAGGTGCAAGGGGGCCGGAGCCTGCCAACAGCCCATCTGGCCACCGCCTGGATCAAGATCAGCAAGAGGCTACGCCGGTGGAGATAGTCAACTTCTTCGCCGGCCTCTCTCTTTCGCTGCTGGCCGGGCTCATTCCCGCCGTAATCTACAGCGGCCTGGTCTGGTGGATGGACCGCTACGAGAAAGAGCCCAAGTGGCTCCCGGCCCTGGCTTTTCTGTGGGGCGCCGTGCCGGCCATTCTCCTATCCTTGCTCATCGAGCTCGCCTTGGGGCTGCCAGTCTCGGTGCTCGGCAAGACCCTGGCCGAAGCGGTGGAGTCGGGCGGGATAGCGCCAGTGGTGGAGGAGGTGGCGAAGGGGGCCTTTCTCGTCCTGCTGTTTCTGGTGGCGCGCAAGGAGATCGACGACGTCCTGGACGGCATCGTCTATGGGGCCTTTATCGGGCTGGGGTTCGCATTCACCGAGGACCTCCTATATTTCGTGGGGGCCTATTTCGAGGGCGGCCTCGAGGGCTGGACGGCCGTAGTCTTCCTGCGGGCGGTCGTCTTCGGCCTCAATCACGCCTTCCTCACCGCCGTCACCGGCGCGGCCCTGGGGCTGGCCCGCCAGTTCCGGGGCATGCTGGCCCAACTGGTTACGGTTTCCTTGGGCCTCGCTCTGGCCATGTTCTTCCACGCCGTCCACAACCTGGGCGCGGCCCTGGCGCAGCTAAGCTGCTTCACCTTGCTGGTGAGCCTTGTCAGCGACTGGGGTGGCGTCGGCGCCATCTTGATCGTCGTTTTCATGTCCCACCTTCAGGAGAAAGGCTGGCTTTGCAAAGAGTTGGGCGAGGAGGTGGCCCTGGGCACCATAACCCGGGCTGACTACCTGACCGTCACCTCCTCCTGGCGGCGGGCAAAGGCCCGATATGGGCTTCTGCTGCAGCAGGGTTGGGGGCCATTCTCGCGGCTGGGGCGGTTTTATCAACTGGCCAGCGAACTGGCCTTTCGCAAGCACCAATTGCGGGCCCCGGGCAATCAGGAGGGCCTGGCGGCAGACGTGGAAACGCTGCGGCGGGAGATCGCTGCCCTGCGAGGCTAGCAGATAGCAGATAGCGGATAGCGGATAGCATCTCGGGGCATTCGCCTGGTGATTTCTTTACTAGGCATCTTCACTGGGTGAATTCTGGGAATGCCGCCTTAAGGCTGCATTCCCAGGCAAGATTTTTACCGCTGAGTCATCCATGCGCCACGGCGCGCCCCGACGCATGAAAACGATTGTCATTATTCAAGGGAGAGCGCGGAGAGGGTAGGACAAGATGGCATCTTGTCCTACCAACTGGCCGTGAGCCGTCCAACGCGGTTGGGCTCCTACCCGTAGTAAAGTTATTTGATCCTCCCGCCCCGATCCAGATCGGGGCGGGAGGATGGGCCACGAGGGCGCAAAGAAAGGAAAGATCTCAGCGAACTCCGCCCCGACCTTGTCGGGGGTGAACTCTCTCGTTGGTTTGAGGCGAAGCTTCGGTGCGCCGGTCAAAACCGGCAAGGTGTCATAGGTGTAAGTCCTAAA
>DYIS01000047.1:10697-12432 GCA_020723545.1 Ktedonobacter racemifer | reverse complement strand
GTTCTCTACGTTCTCCGCGGTAAGAAAACGGCTGGGCGACCTTTTTCCAGTGAAGTCTTTCTTTACTAGCAAAGAAAGCTGCTACCTAAGATGGCCCAGCCTTGGCCTGGCCCTCCGGCAAGCCCTTGATCCCGAGGGCTACTTTAGGCAGAGCCGGATATTCGATGCGGGGGTGGTACACGCCCAGGAGCACGCTCACAAAGGACTGGCGCACTGTGTCCAGGTCCCGGAGGGTCAGGTCGCATTCGTCCAGTTGCCCCTCCGCCAGCTTCTCGTTGATTGCCTCCCGGACCAGTTGATCGATCTTCTCCGGCGAATGTTGGGGGGTGGAACGCACGGTGGCCTCTACGCCGTCGGCCAGCATGATCAGCGCCGCTTCCTTGGTCCTGGGCTTTGGCCCTGGATAGCGGAAATCCTCGGGGTCCACTACGTCTTCGCCGAGCTGGCCCACGGCTTGCCCGTAGAAGTAAGTGGCCAATCTGGTACCGTGGTGCTGTGGTATGAGGTCCGCAATGCGTTTCGGGAGCTTGTGCTTCCTGGCCAGGGCTAGCCCGTCGGTGACGTGGGCGATCACCACCTGGGCAGAGGTCTTCGGATCCAACTGATCGTGGACGTTCACCCCGTCCACCTGGTTCTCGATGAAAAAATATGGGCGCTCGACTTTCCCGATGTCGTGGTAATAAGAGGCCACCCGGACCAGGAGCGTATCGGCACCGATGGCCTCGGCGGCCTGCTCGGCCAGGTTGCCCACCACGATGCTGTGATAGTAGGTGCCGGGGGCCTCCAGTTGCAACCGCCGCAAGAGCGGCTGGTTGGGATGGGCCAGTTCCAGGAGCTGAAGGATGGTGGTGATGCCGAACAGATTGCCCAGGACCGAGAAGCTGCCCAAGGCCAGGGCCGCCGACAAGGCCCCATTGGCCAGCCCGGCGGCGCTCAGGGCCAGCACGGTGCCGAGACTGTACTCCTGGCCCGGCAGCCAGAAAGCGACGATGACGCCCACGTTCGCCGCGGCGATGAAGAGGCTAGCCCAAAGAAAGCTGATCATGCGCTGCAGCCGCCAGACGCTGAGGATGCCGGCCATGCCGCTGACGAAGACAAAGGTCGCCAGCGCCAGGGAATTGCCCGCCACGTAGCCGACGATGAGGGCCACCACGGCGGTCAAAAACGTGGCCAGTTGATGGTTCAATAGGATGGCGATCAACATGGAGAACGAGGCAAAGGGCAGTACGTAGGGCCAGATGGATCGTCCGGGGATGGTCACCTTGGCCACCAGGCACACCAGGGCCAGGCTCAACCCCATAAGTAACAGATGCCGCGGGTCTTCCAGGAGTTGGGGCTGAAAGCGCAGGAGGTAAAAGGCCAAGGCCAGGACCAGGGTGCCGACCAGCAAGGACGTGCTGACCAGCCCTTCCCAGCGCACGGCAGGCTGGCGCAGCCCCAGGGCTTCCAGCCTCTCGATGTCCAGGGGTGTTATCACGCTCCCCTCTCGGACCGCCACCTCGTCTTTTTCTATATTGAATCGCACCGGCTCCACATTGTTGGCGGCAATGCGGAGCTGGCGCTCCGTCTCCTGGCTGTTGTAGTATTCGGTGGGCCGGAGAAAGCTCCTGACCAGGTCGTCCGCCAGGGCTGATTGTACCCAGGTCAGGTTGGCACTGAGCCGGCTGCGGACTCGAGATTTCGCCTCGGCCAGTTGCGAGGGGCGGATCTTATCTCGCATGATCTCGTCCAGTAC
>DYIS01000047.1:0-10687 GCA_020723545.1 Ktedonobacter racemifer | reverse complement strand
TTATCACCTCTCGCCAGGTGGGCTCGTTGATAAAGAGGATCTCCGAGGCCGAGAAGGATGAAAGGCTTAGATCCGGAAGCCTCTGGAGACGGTCGCGTTTCTGGTCCAGAGAGAGGGAGATATCGTTACGGAGGAGGGAGATGCTATTACAGACGGCCAGGGCCTTGGCTTTCTGCTGCTGCACCAGGGCGGCGTCGTACTCGTAGACCTCGGCGACTCTGGCCAGGGCTTGATCCCGGGCCTCGTTCGTCTTGATCTGGCTCGTGTAGGACACGCGCTTCGGTGCCTTGATGTTTTGCCTGGAGACGTCGCCGACCTTCAGCGTTACCTGGCCGGGAAGGAACTGAAAGGCCAGGACCAGGGTGAGGGCAACCGCCATGGATACCGAGAAGACAAGCAGCAGGGCTCTATGATGCCAGCCGCCGGTGGCCTCGCGCCTTGATCCCACGTTTTCTTTACTAGTGAAGAACACCGCTCACCATCTTGTTGGTTTCAAGAGATGAAATGTCGTATCCTTCAATCACACCAGGGACGATGTAGGGCACAGGAGAGGGTTCTCCTGTGCCCTATCGTTCACTGCTCAAGCCAACAGCTCTTGGACCACCTGGCTGATGAGCCGCCCCTCGGCTTTGCCTTTCAGGCGGGGGGCCAGCACGCTCATGACCTTGCCCAGGTCCGAACGGCCGGTGGCCCCGATCTCTTGAATAACCCCTTTGGCCGCGGCGGCGATCTCCTCCCTGGTTATCTGTTGGGGCAGATAACCCAGAAGGATCTGGAGCTCGGCCTGCTCTTTATCGACCAGGTCCTGTCGGCCACCCTTGGAGAACTCGCCGATGGATTCCCGCCGTTGTTTCACCTCTTTGGCGATCACCGCCAGGACCCCCTCGTCGTCTAACTCCCTGCCCCTGGCGATCTCGGCGTTCTTTATGGAAGACCGGGTGAGACGGATGACCGAGACCCGCAACTCATCCCTTTGTCGCATAGCCTGCTTCAGGTCTTCCATCAGTTTTTCTTTAAGCGTCATGGCTGTCCTTTGGTTGCACGGCCCTCCCGCTGTATGAGTGGCATGTCGCCGTGTTAGCACATTGGTTTGGAGCCTATTATCGCCCGGACTGAGACTTTCGTCTCCTGGCCGCTTCTTTTTTCTTCCTCTTGACGCTGGGTTTCTCGTAGTGCTCCCGACGCCGGGCCTCGGCCAGGATACCATCTTGCTGAACCTTTTTATTGAAACGCCGCAAAGCGCTTTCAAAGGTCTCGTTATCCTGCACGATTATTCCAGACACATACCTCCCTCCTTTCGTTCAGTTCAGGCTCGGCAAACGGGTGACCGGCTTTCTCCCCATCCCCCGTGGACCCTTTGCCGCCCGTAAAACCGTTATTCATGGCCATAGAGGCAAGATCAGCCCCTTCCGTTTCCCAGGATTAGATGACAAGACTACATAGGGCGAGGCCACGCTGCCAGCCTCCATATTATAATGGCAGCGATTTGCTCTGTCAAGGATGGTGCCTCGGGGCAAAACCTTGACAAACATCGGCCGGTTGTGTTATAGTCCAGTCAATCATCTGACCCAAAGGCTTGGACTGGGAAAAGTAGGCGTGCCAGGCATGGCACCAGTGAGTTGGGGGAATGGGTGAGAGTCCCGACGCTAGTGCCGCCGCCGAACCGGCCCAGGAGCTGCGGCTGAAAGCCCTCAGGCCTGGGGAACCAGGCCTGAGATCTAGCGAGTAAGCGTCGCCGGCAGGCGTCCGTTACCAGACGCACAGGACAATAGGGTAGCCTCGGTAGCTATCCTGTCCGCAGAGTGGGGGGCTGGAACGCCCCCAATCCGGGGTGGTACCGCGGGGCAGATCTTCGGCGCCTCGTCCCCAGACTTTCTACGAGTATGAGATGCGAGAGTCTGAGGACGGGGCGCTTTCTTTTTTGTCGGGACGTAGCGCAGCTAGGCCAGCGCGCGGCGTTCGGGACGCCGAGGTCACGGGTTCGAATCCCGTCGTCCCGACCATGTCCATCGTCACTGTAGGTGCAAACCTATTGGCCCATGGCGAGGACGCCAAATGGCAAGCAACGGGGCATTTGAAACAACAGGAGGGCAATGTGATCAGTCAGAGACTTGCCATCGTCGGCGCCGGCAACATGGGCGCGAGCCTGGTGGAGGGTATCCTGAACAAGGGCCTGCTCCCTGCCAGCCACATCATCCTGACCAACCGTTCCAGGGGGAAAATGGAGCCGCTCCAGGAAAAATGGGGCGTGGGCTTCACCTACGACAACGCCCAGGCGGTCCGCTTCGCCTCCACGGTAATCCTGGCCGTGAAGCCCCAGGATGTGCCCGAGGCCTTGCAGCAGATCCGGGGTGCCCTGGGCCGGCGGCACCTGATCGTCTCCGTGGTGGCCGGGGTTAACATCGCCGCCATCAAGTCATGGTTGGGCCACCCGGCTCAGCCGGTGGTCCGGGTCATGCCTAACACCGCGGCGCGGGTGGGGGAGGCCATGTCCGGCTGGGCCGCCAGCCCCGAGGTTAGTCCGGGCCAAAAGAGGATGGTGCGCCGCATACTCGGCACCCTGGGAAAAGAGATCTGCTTCAACGACGAGGGCCTTTTGGACCTGGTGACGGCGGTCAGCGGCAGCGGGCCGGCCTATGTGTTTTACCTGGCGGAACAGTTGATCAAATCGGCCCGGGAGATCGGCCTGCCCGAGGACCACTGCCAGGAGCTGGTGTTGCAGACCATCTGGGGTGCAGCGAAGATGTTGCGCGAGAACGGCGGCTCCGCCGAGAAGCTGCGAGCGGCGGTCACCTCTAAGGGTGGCACCACTGAGGCGGCCCTCCGCGAGTTCGCCGATGGAGACCTGCCAGGCCTCATCGCCAAGGGGGTGGCTGCGGCCTGCCAGCGGAGCAAGGAACTGGGTGCCCAGTGGGCCCCAGGCTAGAGTCTAGCAAATCGCGTCCCTCACCGCAAAGGCGCGACCGCGAAGGGGACGAAGGCGGCTCGTCGCCAGGCCCTGGGGTGACCATTCCCTCCTTAAAAACAAAAACCGAAAACAAAAACCCGCCGGTGGGGCGGGGCCAGACGCTGCCGGCATGGTGGGCGAAACAGGGCTCGAACCTGTGACCTTCTGAATGTAAGTCAGATGCTCTCCCGGCTGAGCTATTCGCCCGTGGCGATGATAGATAAATAGCTGGCAACTCTGGTGCGGAAGGAGGGACTCGAACCCTCACCCTTGCGGACACGCCCCTCAAACGTGCGCGTATACCAATTCCGCCACTTCCGCACCGTTGCTCAATAGCACTACGATTATATACGCTAGAAACCCTCTTGTCAACGCCCGCCGGGTGTCGTAAAATCTAGCCGAGTGGAGAAAGCATCATCAGTACTCGAGAAAGCTCCCCGGGAGGCAGGATCATGACGGCAGTGAAGCGGTTCGTCCAGGAACACCCCAACATTACAGCCTGGCTGGGGCTGTCGGTTGGATTCGTCATCATGCTTCTCTTCGCCGCCAAGGACGTGGACCTCCTGCCTACCCAGCTCCTGGCCCTGGTGGTCAGTTGCGTCGCCCTGGCTGCCGCCTGCGTGTGGATCATCAACTGGGACTAGATCGGCAGGCGCAAGGCCAGGGGCAGGATCTTCTTGACCTCCTCCACGATGAACCGGAAGTCCCGCTCGCACCGGACGAAGTCCAGCCGGTCCGCGTCCAGGGTCAGGACCGGGCAATACCTGAACCCCTCCATCCACAGGGAGTACCGTTCGTTGAGATGCTCCAGATAGTCGAGGGTGATGCCGGATTCACAGCCCCGGCTCCGCTGCTCTATCCGCGACATCAAGGTGGGCACCGATGCTTTAAGGTAGACCAACAGGTCAGGCTTGGAGATAAACGGGGTGATGGCGTCGAAGAGCAGGCGGTAGGTGTTGTAGTCCCGGTCACTGAGGATGCCCTGCAGGTGCAGGCTCTTGGCGAAGATCTCGTGGTCCTCGAAGATGCTGCGGTCCTGGCAAACGGAGATCGGTATCTGGGCGATCTCCTGCTGCTGGCGCAGGCGCTGGGTCAAGAAGTAGATCTGGGTGTGGAAGCCCCAGCGAGGCATGTCCCGGTAGTAGTCATCGAGATAAGGATGGCCCGTAACGCCCTCGTAGTACGGCTGCCATTGGAACTCCTGACACAGCCGCTCCACCAGGCTGGTCTTCCCCGCTCCGATGTTGCCGCAGACCGAGACGTAGAGCCGCTGCGCCATGCCCCCTCCTCAGTTTTCCGGTATTCTAACATTTTTCCCCGTCAGGGTAAAGCTCCGCGCGGCAGGAGAAGACTGCCTGTAGACATTGTCCGAGATAAAGAAGACTCCCGGAGTCTTAAGAGACTCCGGGAGTCTAGCCCTAAGGGCTCTCCCCCTTGCACCTCTTCAAGATGTCTCTAACGGTGATTTGCGCCGACAAAGGTCTCTTTATGAAGGGTAAGGCGCTCCAGCATCGCCCGGTCTACCTCTACGCCGATCCCTGGTCCCTGGGGCACTGGGATTGTGCCGTCGGGGGAGAGACGGAAGGGGGAGGTGATAATCTCCTGAGCGTAATAGCGGTCGCTGGCGGAGACATCCCCCGGCAGGCGGAAGTTGGGGAGGGTGGACAGGGCCACGTTATGCGCCCGGCCGATCCCCGTCTCCAGCATCCCTCCACACCAGACCGGTATCCCCCGCTCCTGGCAGATATCGTGAAGTTGGCGCGCCGGATAGAGACCCCCCACCCGCCCGGCCTTGATGTTGATCACCCGGCAAGCCCCGCTCTCGATAGCCTTGCGCCCATCTTCCGGGCTGTGGATGCTCTCGTCCAGGCAGATCGGTGTCCGAAGCTGCCGCTGCAAGGTGGCGTGATCAATGATATCCTCGTAGCCCAGGGGTTGCTCGATCATCATGAGATCATAGTTATCCAGCTCGCGAAAGGTGGGCAGGTCGGCCAGGGTATAGGCGGAGTTGGCATCCAGCATCAGAGGGATAGTTGGGAAATGATGGCGGATTTCGGCCACAACGTCCACATCCCACCCGGGCTGAATCTTAATCTTGACGCGGCGATAGCCCTGGGCCAGATACCCTTCGATACGGGCCAACAGATCCTCGACCCGTGGCTGGATGCCGATGCTGACACCGCTCTCAATTCGCTCCCGGGTACCTCCCAGAAAATGGGCCAGCGATACCCCCTTGGCCCTGGCCAGGAGATCCCAACCGGCCATCTCCAGGGCGGCCTTGGCCATATTGTGCCCCCGCACCGGGGCGAAGCAAGCGGTCAGTTCGCTGGGTTCGGCCACACTCTTGCCCAGGATGGCTGGCACCAGGAAGTCGGTTAGGATGTGGCGGGCGGTTTCTACAGTTTCAGAGGAGTACCAGGGGCCCTCGCCAGCCACACATTCGCTATAACCGGTCAGGCCTTCGCCTTCCACTATCACGAGGAGAATGCGGCGCTGGCGGGCCACGCCAAAGCTGGTTTGGAAGGGCGCTTTCAGGGCCAGGCCGATCTGCCGCAGCTCGATGTGTTCGATCCTCATCCGCCGACCTTTCTCAGGAGGTAGAAGTTGTGTCTCCCTCTCTCGTCCTGCTCACTCAGAAACTCTAGCGCGGTATATCCCCGGGCAAAGTAGCTCTCAAAGATAGCGCGGGTGGCCATGCGCCACTCCTGGGCCAGGCCCCTATCGGTTCCTTTGATCGCCTGGATGCTTTCCGGGATCTGCACCAGGAGGGCGGGCTGGGTGAGGTTAAGATCGTAGGACAGAGGGACCAAAAGGCCATTGGCACCGGGCTCGGTGCGTAGTACCTGGGCCGCCTCTTCGGCGATAAGGGTCGCCAGGTGAAGTGGGGGAGGGCCTCCCCGCAGGCGTTGCACCACCCGGTCGCCCCTCACCCACCATTCCACAGTGAAGCGGTCCGAGGGGAGGCCAACGTTGAAGGCGTCGCCCATGGCCCCGTAGACGTCCCGCTCATAGGTATGGCAGATAACCCCCAGTTTGGCGAAGTTGAAGAAGGCATTCCTCCCTTCCAGAGGGTCGTAGGTCCAGGTGACCAGATCCAGCCCTTGGGACAGCACGTGCTCGCGCTGGGCCAGTTTTAGGGCATAGCCTATGCCGCTATCGCGATCGGCCTCCAAAACGCCCAACATGTGCGAGCAGTGCTTGAGCCCCGGCAACCCGGCTTCGGAGCAGCCGAGGAGGCCGAAGACAAAGCCGATGATTTGGCCCTGTGGGTCAAAGGCCCCTACCAGGAGCCCCCCGTTCCTGGCAGCAGTGATGAGGAGGTGTGCTGGGACGATATCACGCTCTGGCAGATCCCAGACCTTCTTTTGGGCTTCCTCGCAGGCCTGGCACTCTTCTATGGTGGTCAAGAGCTTGATGGTAAAAGAGACGTTGGCCATCTCCCGTTCACTTCACCACCAGGTTCACCAGCCTCCCCGGAACATAGACCACGTTGATCACTTGCTTTCCCGGCGTCCACTTCGCGACCCGCTCGCTGGAAAGGGCCACTTTCCTGGCCTCGGCCTCGGTGATGTCCGGCGTCACCTGAACCTTGTCCCGCACCTTGCCGTTCACCTGGATCACCAGGGTGATGGTCTCCTCAGCGGCCAGGCCTTCGTCCCAGGCCGGCCACGCTTGCTGGTGGATGCTGTCGGCATGGCCGGTATGCTGCCACAGCTCCTCGGCCATATGGGGAGCGATGGGCGCCAGCATCAGCATCAGTGTCTTCCTGGCCTCCTGCCAGGCCGGGCTCGAGGCCACGAACTTTCTCTGGGACTGCAGGTAGTTCACGTACTCCATCAGGGCAGCTACCGCCGTGTTGAAGTGGGAGCGCTCGATGTCCCCGGTGACTCGCTTCAGGGTCTTATGGGTCATCCGCCTCAGCTCTCTCTCCCTGGCCTCAAACTCTTCCCCCTTGCTGGTTGTCTTTGGTCCGCCTTCTGCCAGCACGATCCCCCACGCCCGGTTCAAAAACCGGTACACCCCGCTGATGCCCTGCTCACTCCAGGCCACCTCTTGCTCGAAGGGCCCGATGAAAAGCTCGTAACCTCTCAAAGAGTCCGCGCCGTAGCGGGCGACTACATCGTCGGGGGTGATCACGTTGCCTTTGGACTTGGACATCTTCTGCCCATCGGCGCCCAGGACCATCCCCTGATTCATGAGCTTCTGGAAAGGCTCCTTGAAGGGCACCACCCCGGCGTCGCACATCACCTTGGTCCAAAACCGAGCGTACAGGAGGTGCATCACCGCATGCTCGGCGCCTCCCACGTACAGGTCCACCGGCATCCAGTAGCGCATCTGGTGCGGCTCGAAGGGCCCCCGGTCATAGTGAGGGCTGGTGAAGCGCAGAAAGTACCAGGAGGAACAGGCAAAGCCGCCCATGGTGTCGGTCTCCCGCTGAGCACGGCCGCCGCAGTGGGGACAGGCCGTGTTCACGAACTCTGGCACATTGGCCAGAGGGGATTTCCCCGTCCCCGAGGGCTGGAACCTCTCCAACTCCGGCAAAAGCACTGGCAACTGCTCCTCCGGCACCGGCACCTCGCCGCACCTCTCACAGTATACTACAGGTATCGGCGCACCCCAGTAGCGCTGCCGGGAGATGAGCCAGTCCCGCATGCGGTAGTTCACCTTGCGGGTTCCGATGCCCTGCTGCTCCATGTAGTCGGCCACCCGCTCCATACCCTCCGAAGAAGGCATGCCGCTGAAGGGGCCGGAGTTCACCATCATTCCCTCGTCCAGGTAGGCCTGGGTCAGCTCCTGGCCGGGCTGCCAGCCCGGCGGCGCGATGACCACCGGTATCGGCAGGAGGTACTTCCGGGCGAAGTCGAAGTCCCTGGCGTCGTGCCCTGGGACAGCCATGATTGCACCCGTGCCGTAGCCCGGCAAGACGTAGTCTGCGATGTATATGGGGATCCCCTCCCCGTTCATGGGGTTCACGGCGTAGGCCCCGATGAAGACCCCAGTGCGTTCCTTCTCCGTGGACAGGCGCTCGATCTCGCTCTCGCGGCGCGCCATCTCCACGTAGGCCTCCACTTCCGCCCTCCGATCCGGCGTCGTGAGTTTATCCACCAGCGGATGCTCCGGAGCCAACACGGCAAAGGTCATGCCGTACACCGTGTCCGGCCGGGTGGTGAAGACCCGGATCTTCTCCGGCGAGCCCTTGATGCCCAGGTCGAACTCCACGCCGGTGCTCCGGCCGATCCAGTTGCGCTGCATGAGCACGATCTTCTCCGGCCAATCCACGGTGTCCAGGTCGTCGGCCAGGGCGTCAGCATAGGCGGTGATGCGGAAAAACCACTGCATCAGGTCGCGCTTGGTCACCAACGTATCGCAGCGCCAGCAGTGACCTTCCTCCACCTCCTCATTGGCCAGCACCGTGGCACAGGATGGGCACCAGTTCACCGGCGCGGTGGCCCGGTAGGCCAGGCCCCGCTTGTACAAGAGCAAGAAGAACCACTGGGTCCAGCGATAGAAGTCCGGGTGGCTGGAGTTGATCTCCCGGTCCCAGTCGTAGGAGGTGCCGATGAGCTGAAGCTGGCGGCGATAATTTGCCGTGTATTTGGCCGTGCTCACCTTGGGGTGTATCCCCCTCCTGATGGCCTCGTTCTCCGCCGGCTGCCCGAAGGCGTCGTAGCCCATGGGGTGCAGCACATTGAAGCCTCGCATGCGCTTGTAGCGGGAGACCACGTCGGTGGGCACGTAGTTCCGGCAGTGCCCCACGGACAGGCCATCGCCCGAGGGGTAGGGGAAGAAGTCCAGACAATAGTATTTCGGTTTGTCAGTCGTGTCCGGCGTCCGGTATAGATCGCTCTCCTGCCAGACCTTCTGCCACTTGGGCTCGATCTTTCGATGATTGTATTTAATAACCACGGCTATGACCTCCTGCTGCCAGGATAACAAAAAAACCCTCCGTCTGATCAGGGACGGAGGGCGTTCCGCGGTACCACCCTGGTTGGTAGAACGATGGTGGACCTGAGGGGATTCGAACCCCTGACCTCCTCAATGCCATTGAGGCGCGCTCCCAATTGCGCCACAGGCCCACGCCCTACCCACTCACAGGACGCTCTAACGGGCGTCCGCCGGCGACGGGTAGTAGAGCAAAGGAAAGATCGCTCGTTCGTCGTCGCTGCTCCCAGGCGAGTTCAGCCAATGTCGCCGGGCTTCCACCGGCGCCCGGCTCTCTGGAAAGCTGGCCTACTGCTCCTGTTCACCGCATTTCGCGGCCCATTATAGCAAAAAGCTGCCGACAATGCAAGGATCATGGCAGCCACTTGACTTCCTGCGAAGGAAGAGCGATAAATGTGGGCAGGATAAGAAGCACAGGAGGACGAGATGATGGCTATCTACCAGGCAATTGAGAACTATCTGGCCACCCTGGCAGCCGGTAGACAGGCTTGAGAGAAAACTCTCGGACAGCGACCCCACTGCTGGCATAAAGGTTAACGGCGTGGGCATCTTGCATCTGCCATCCGGCCTGGCTGAGCAAATCGCCTATACGTTGACGTGCCTCTTTTTCAGGGTCCATGCTGCCCTCATACCTTGGCGTGTTATCCTTTCATTAGAACTTTCGTCGAACCTCCAGGCCATATTCGGGGAATCGCTCGTCCAGGGAGTACACCACCTTGTCTTCCGAAGAGCGAGCCGCCGCCCAAACCATAGCGTCGGCAAAGGACACCCGTCCCGACGGCTTGCACAGAAGCAGAGCCTGGAGCACCAGTCCCTTCTCCAGAGCGAAGGGCGAAACGTTCTCCTTCTGAAGAAAGGCTATCAGGTGGTCTACAACCACACTCCGGGGAATCCCGTAGACGGACGTGAGAACGTAAGCCGTCTCAGCGAGCACTACCTCAGTTACCTGGAGACGCTCCTCCCCATCTATGATCTGTGCAGCCTTTTCTGCCAGGTCGGGTGGATCGCCCGTGAGGTAGCGAACCACAATGCTGGTGTCCAAGAAACCACTCAAGAGACCCGCTCCCCTGCGCCAATTTTTGTCTTAGCTGCCTTTTCCCATGCCGTATCCCGGGCCCTGTCCCACTCTTGGCCTGGGGCTACGCGCACCTTGACATGCCCCGCCAAGCTGCCCTTCAGGGATTTTCTGTGCTCCGGTGGAATGAAATAGACTTCCACGTGATCACCTGCGAGGCGTTGTAGCGCTACCCACCCAGGCCCCACTCCAAGCCGGTCACGGATCTCCTTCGCAATGACAACCTGGCCTTTCGGGCCTACTACGTGAGCCATGGTATGACCTCCTGCTTCTCTGTATAACAAGGATACCACGAATATTATTAAGGGTCAAGGCCGAACAACTTCTCCAGAAAAGGGGGAAGCCCAGAGGAGGCAGTTAGATACTTGACACGCCTGCATAAATGTGGGCCAGTGTGTGAGCCATTGACCCGGGGATCTTCACAAGCTAAGCCAAGGGCAAAGTAAGGGACATCTACTTGCTGAGCAGAAGGCTTTCATCCGGAGCTTTGCGAAGGAGGTGAAGGTGACGGGGAAGGACGTGCTCCTCACATATACGATACCCCTGCCGCCTGAAGGCTCTCCACAGGAGACGGCAGGGGTTCTTGATACCGTATACTATGGTGGACCTGAGGGGATTCGAACCCCTGACCTCGACAATGCGAATGTCGCGCTCTCCCGATTGAGCTACAGGCCCAGCGACGTCAGCATATAGCATCAGGCAAGCGTTGTCAAGGGCGCTTG
>DYIS01000046.1 GCA_020723545.1 Ktedonobacter racemifer | reverse complement strand
CTCAGTGGAATCCCCGTCCACATGGACACGACGTAGGCGATGTCCTCTTCCGTCACCACGGGCCGGGCTGAGGCTAGCTCGTCTTCAGTGTCACGCTGTATTAAGCCAATCCGGTCACGCAATTGCCTCTCGCGGTCTCGCAAGCGAGCAGCCAGTTCGTAGTGCTGTTCAGCGACCGCGGCCTCCTTTTCTTTTTGCAGCTTTTCCAGCTCCTGTTGCTGCTCCACCAGCGCCACGGGGCGACTGACCTTGTAGAGCCGAACCCGGGAGGCGGCTTCGTCGATCAGGTCTATGGCTTTATCCGGAAGGTGCCGGTCTGTGACGTAGCGGGAAGCGAGACGTGCCGCCGACCTGAGCGTCCCTTCGGAGAAAAGCACCCCATGGTGGGCCTCATAGCGTGGCTTCAGGCCCTTGAGGATCTCTATGGTTTCTTCCAGCGTCGGTTCCTGGACCGAAACCGGTTGGAAACGCCGTTCCAGTGCGGCGTCTCGTTCGATGTACTTCCGGTAATCGTCCAGGGTGGTGGCGCCAATGCACTGCAGCTCGCCCCTGGACAGGGCGGGCTTGAGGATATTGGCCGCGTCCAGGGTGCCAGAGGCCGAACCGGCGCCAACCAGGGTGTGGATCTCGTCGATGAACAGGATGCTGGAACTATCCCTGATCTCCTTGATTACTTGCTTCAACCTTTCTTCGAATTGGCCGCGATACATCGTGCCCGCCACCAGGCTGCCCATGTCCAGCATCAGGACTCGTTTGTCGGCCAGGCTGCGGGGCACCTCGCCCGACACCAGTTTTTGCGCCAGTCCTTCCACAATTGCCGTCTTGCCGACCCCTGGGTCACCCACCAGAACCGGATTGTTCTTGGTACGTCGAGAGAGGATCTGGATAACTCGTTCGATCTCCTTCTGGCGGCCGATAACCGGGTCCAGCTTCCCCGCCCGGGCGGCGGCGGTCAGATCATAACCCAGTTGATCCACAAATGGCGTTTTTACCTGACGTTTCCCCTCCTGGACCCCAGCAGGGCTTTGGCTCAAGAGTTGTACCGTCTCACCGCGTACGCGGTCCAGGTTTATGCCCAGTCGTTCCAGCACTCCTGCGGCGATGCCCTCGCGCTCACGCACCAGGCCGAGCAGAAGGTGCTCGGTCCCCACGTAGTGGTGGCCCAAGCGCCTGGCCTCATCAACGGCATACTCCAGGACCTTCTTGGCTCTGGGAGTCAGGCCAGCTTCGCCCAGCATCAATCGGTCACCGCGGCCGATGATGAATTCCACCGCCCCTCTGACCCGATCCAAATCCACGCCCATGCCAGCTAGAACCTGGGCGGCAGTCCCCTCGCCCTCGCGAACCAGACCGATCAGGAGGTGTTCGGTACCTATGTAATTATGATTGAACCTCTGAGCCTCTTCTTGGGCATAGAGCAGCGCTTTCCTTGCCCTCTCCGTGAAGCGCTCGGTAAAAAGATCGAAGCTCTCCGCCATACTCCCCTCGCTGTCTCGTCACCACCCCCGATGCTCGCACACCAGGCTGTTCGGTGTGCCCAAATGTACTATGGCTAGGCTACTCATCCCCCGTTTTCTCCGGCCCCCTGACCTCTGTGCTAACGGCCTCTACCACCTCTCCGGGGGAGGGTTGCTCTGGCTCGGCGGTGCGCTCAGCCGAAGCCCCAGCTTGGTCGGCGGTCGCCATGCCTGTCTCGATCTCACGGGCCTGTTTTAGACTGAGCCCCAGACGGTGCCTGGCGTTGTCGATTTTGATGATGCGCACCGTCACTTTCTCGCCCACCTTAACCACGCTTTTGGGATGGACTACCCGCCCCTCGGTCAGCTCAGAAACATGAACCAGGCCTTCAATGCCATTTTCTACCTCGACAAAAGCGCCGAAATTGGCCAACTTGGTTACCGTTCCTCTCACCAGGTCTCCCACCTGGTGCTCCTGGGTAAAGGCGGTCCAGGGTTCCGGCTGAAGGCGCTTCAGGCTCAGGGCGATACGTTTCTTCTCTTTGTCCACCGAGAGCACGTACACCTCCACCTGGTCGCCGACATGGAGCACGTCGCTGGGATGGGACACCGGATACCAGGAGAGTTCCGACAAATGAACCAGGCCATCGGCGCCGCCCAGATCAATGAAAGCGCCAAAGTCGCACAAGCTGCTCACCTTGCCTTGTCGGATATCACCCTCCAGGAGCTCGGTCAAGAGGCGTTCCTTTTGCCCATCTCGCCACTGGCGCAACGCCGCCAGCTCAGAAAGGATCAAGCGATTTTTGGCTTGATCCACCTCGATTATCTTGAGCTGCAACTTCCGGCCCATCATCTTGCTCAGCCGGGTTTCTAACTGTTCCTTGAGCTCAGTCTCTCCTTCACCTTGGGATTGCCGGTTTCTGGTTCGTAGCTCAGCAACCTGAGAAGCGGGCACAAACCCCCGTATCTCACCGTAGCGGACGATGAGCCCGCCCTTATTGTAGCCGATCACCTCGGCCTCCAGAAGATCCCCGTCGTCGAACTGCTTCCTCGCTCGACGCCAATCGTGTTGAGCCCTGGCCCTGGCTAGTGACAGAACGATGTTGCCTTCTTTGTTTTCGGGCTGTATAACGTAGACCAGCACGCTATCGCCCACCGAGAGGGACGTAGAGGCCGGTTCCAGGCCAAGCTCGTTGAGGCGAATCACCCCCTCAGTCTTGTAGCCGATATCAACCAGTATCTCATCCCGGTCCACCCGCACTATCACACCCTCGACGATATCGCCTCGCTTCAAGCCGTGATACTGCTCAGTGGTGGGGAAGTAGTTCTCCATCCGGGCCGAGCCTGCCGCCTTCTCTTTGTTTGCTGGCTGCGGGGCTTCTTGCTGGTTTTGCATTCCCTCTACACACCTGAGGTCAATCAAGCCAAACATATTATAATTAATTCCCGGTCAAAAAGCAAATCAAAGCAGAGGCCTAGAACCAGCGTCGCCTGAGCTCGTCCAGACGCCCATCGTGCCTCATCTGGCCCAGTGCGGTTTCGATCGCCCTCAGCAGTGCCTGATCACGCACCCGAACGGCTATCACGTAGGGCTCCGGGTCCAGTGGTCTGCCGACGATCTGCACACCGCCCTTAGAACGAACGAACTCTGCCGCCTCCACGAAGTCAACTATAGTGGCATCCACCTGTCCGGCTGCCACCGCGTCCAGGGCCTCCTGGCCGGTGGGGAATCCCTGAAGGCGCACATCGCTTCCTTTCCCTAGCAGCTTCTTGGCCGCGCTCTCTGCCGCCGAGCCACGCTCCACCGCCACCCTCTTTCCATTCAGGTCCGAGGGGTCGCGAATGGCTGTATTGCCTCGGGCCACCACTGTCACCTGACCTCCGGTCAGGTAAGAGGCAGAGAATGCCATGTCCCTGGTCATTTCGGGGGCATACTGAAAGGCAGAGATGACGGCGTCCGCTCGCCTGGTGAGCAGGGCATCGTAGAGGCTGTCAAAACCCATGTTCACAAACTCCACCCTGACCCCCACGCTGCCAGCGATCTCCCGGGCCAGGTCCACGTCAAAGCCTGAGAACACGCCGTCCTGCTCAACTTCGAACGGTGGATACGAGGCATCCAGGGCCACTCTCAAGACCCCGGCTTCCTTGACCAGGGTCAGGCTGGGATCTATGCGTTTAGGGGCAGGGACAAGTGTTACGAACAGCACCAGTGCGAAGACCACCGCTGCACTCAAGATCAGCCTTTTAGGTAGAGTGACGTAGCCGAACCTCCCCTGGAAGGTATTCCTCATTGCTGGCCTCGAGCGTAGTTGGCGGTCTCCACGTAGACCGGCCTGGGTGTGAAATCGGCGTTGACGAAAGCAAAATAATCGTTGTAACTGCGGGTCGGCTTCGGAAATCGAAAGGCCCAAAGGGCCACTGCCCGGCACCACGACCACTCCTCCAGGGCCTTTTGGTAGGCCCGTACGGTGTACTCGATCCTTTGGGCCGGACGCACCGCCTTCGTCCAGCGAGGATGGTCGTTCCAACCGCCCTCGGTGATGAAACAGGGTTTGGTCCCATCGCCGTTGCGCTCCATCACCTGGTGGATCAACTCCGCCCGGGCGAAGTTGAGACGCTCCAGGGCGGCCTCATGATCCGGAGGCGCGTTCCAGCCATAGGCATGGATCGCCATGCCATCAAAGTAGGACCGGGCACCGGCGTCATACATCTGTTGCAGGTAGATGAGGTCGCTCAGGCCATTGGGGCTGCCCGGGCCTTCCAGGGTGGGAGCCAGGCCTGCGGCCAGGACCGTCGCCTCCGGCCAGGCCTCCTTGGCCCGAAGATATGCTGTTTTCAAAAGTTGGGTGTAGGCGACCGGGTTCACCTGGCGAAACCCCCAGGCTATGGCCAGGTTTGGCTCGTTCCAGATGATGTAGTACTTGATGCGGTTCTTGAAATGACGCACGAAGGCATACACGAAATCGCCAAAATCGGCGTAACGCTCCGGCTCCAGGTAACTGGAGGTGGTTTCCTTGGGCCGGGCCCAGGCCGGCACGTAGTCTATACGGGCGATCAGCGTCAGCCCCTCGGCATACGCGTACTCGCTCACCATCTCGGCGTGGGTCCAGCCAAACTGGTTCTTGCTGGGTTCCATGTAGGCCCAGGGGAAATACTCCACCGCCCAGGACGCTCCCATCTCCCGTACCATTTCCATGGTGCGCTTGATCTTCCACTCCTCCACCTCATCGGTCAGGCGAGTATGGACACCCATCTTGGGGTTGATGGTCTCCACATGCTTGGGCTCGCCAGCCTTGAAGCGCTGGAGGTTGCCGGTGGCCAAGGGCAGGAGGGCCAGGGCCAGGATGAAAACCAGGAGCATGCGTTGCCTGGGCATGGGGATGCTCATAAAGCTTTCAAAAGTGTAGGCAGCAGGTCTTCTCAGTTCTCGCGTGCAACCGCGATTTTGCCCAACTCCAGCGCGCCTGCCATAGCGTCGCCTCCCTGCGTAGCTGGGAGGGCTACACTCCGGCCGAAGGCGTATACTTGAGCCTTGATGGTATAGACGCCAGGTGAAACCCCCGGTGGAATGGCAAGTCGGTAACGAGCCCGTCGCAGCTCCCCGATCTTCCAATAGTCAGTGGTTTGCTGTCCTCCCCCCAGCGAGCCCACCTTGCTGAAGGCCTCTCGTCCACTTTGATCCACAAAGTCCATGGTGACCCAATAATCAGTCCCCGGGTCTTGCAGCACCTGCCAGTAGGTGGTGATGAAAGCATACTGGCCAGCAGGGATCGGCTCGGCTGGCAGCTCGTAGGCCCGGAGCTGAAACATCTGGCCGAAAGTTACTGGCCGACCTAGTGCGTTGGCAGGCAATTGTTGTGGTGCTATAGGCTTTGGTGGCAGATAAACGGATACAACATAGAGAACACCGTAGACTGCCAGCGAGGCCATCCCAATGCCGGTGAACAATTCCAACCGATTCTGCCGGCCCCCGAAGATCTCGGCCAGGCCGGCGTAAAACAAGAGAACCATAGGGGCCGCAGCAGGGTAGAGCAGCCTGGTCTGGTCAGTGCCCAATACCGTGGCGGTCCATTTCACCAAAGAAATTGAAACAGCTCCCAGGAAGACCGCCATCAGGGCGAGAGCTGGGCCCCAGTAAGGCGCACTTTTCTCCCTGGCCCACCGGTAGGCCGCGGAAAGCAGGCCCACTATGGCCGCCAACGTCACCAGGCCAAGCGCCAGATACAAGAGACCCGGCAGAAGGAGGTGAGCCGCACCGCCGAAACGTCCCCAGTAGGTTTGGAAGAGGCCTCGCAGGAGCCATGCATAGTCGTTAAGCGACAGCGGGCCCTTGCGCAGGTCGGACACTTGCAATATAAGCCGCCACCCCAACGGGTCTCCGTAAAGCACCTGGTTTCGAGCAAACCACCATCCGACCACGGCAATGGACGCCCCAAAGACCAAAATGCTGGCAGAGGCGAACTTCCCGAGACCATGGACAGTATTTCGCGCTTTGTAGAACGAGACCCAAAGAAGGCCACACAGGACTGGAGGTACCAGCGCCAGGGCCGAGACCTTGGCCAGAACCGCCAATCCCAGCGAAGTGCCCAGGAGGACAAGCCCGGCAGTGGAAAAACCAGGGAACTGCAAGACTCTGAGCAACAGGTAGAAGGTCAGGGTCGAGAGAAAAGCCACAAGGTTGTCGTTGCTCACGGCACTGCTGGTGAACAGGAAGCCCGGGTTAAAGCCCCAGAAGGCCATGGCCCCCAGGGCCAGGGACTCCCTCCGGAAAGACATCTTGCCGATGGCGTAGATTAACGACACCGTGCCCGCCCCCAGGATCACCGAGAAGAGCCGCAGCACGTGAAAGGCCAAGGCCCCATTTCTATAAGGGAAAGCCTCGGCCCTGGTGTGCATCAACAGGTTGACCCCACCCTCATCGTCTTGGAACGAAAAGTCAGAATTGGCCTTGACCTGGAATTTCTGCGGTTCAAGGCGGGAGGTGAGAATTGCCCCAAGGGCGTAGTAGAGTGGCGGCTGGTTTGGCCCTGCTACCTCTTTCCCGATGGCCAGGCGGCCGTTCTTTACGATGAATGCGACGTGCGTGAAATGCGACACCTCATCGGGCGCTTCCCCCAGCGGGTTAACTACGCTGTAAGAGACGGCCAGGACCAAAAACACGCCGGTTATGAGGAGTGGCCGCCAGTTAGCTCCAAGTCTATGCTGCAAGACAAGCCCTCTCAAGGCCTGGTGCCGATGACCTCCACCTGGCCCAGGTCCACCGCATCATCCCCAACCGAATCGAAACCTTCGCTGACTTTCAGCCGGTCCAAGGTGGGAAACCGGTAGAGGCCGGCGATCAAGCGGTACTTCCCAGGAGAAAGGTTTTTTGGCGTGGTTATGTCATGATCGTCAAGGATTATTTCGCCAGGGTACCACCGCGATGTCGGCGTGTAGCCGCCAACCGGGTCACCATCGTGCTGGCCTACCAGGCGACCGGCCGGGATACTCAATAGATGCACAAAGACTTTCAGATCCTCCCTGGTGGGTTTCAGGGCCAGCCAGACCAGCTTGACACGTAGCGTTTCCCCTGGCCGCAGCCGTGCATTGTTCAGGGAAAGACCGACGAGTCTCACCTCTTCTCCCAGTTTCGCGTCTCTCGGCGATATAGAAGGCGTTTCGAAGCCTCGCCGGTGCATGGCCATGGCCAACACCAACGCGAGCCCTACCGTGACCAACGAGATGACCGTCTTTGGACTCCTCCTGGCCAAACGGACGACGAAGGCCAGGAGAGCCAGAACGGAAAGCCCACCGCCCAGTTTCACGAAGGCAGTGGCCTCGTATCTGAAATCGATCTTGTGCCTCCCGGCCGGCACTGTAATCGCGGCCAACCCGAGCTTACCCGCCGGCAATACCGGCGCGGCCTGGCCGTCAATGTGGGCGTTCCAGGCCGGGTAATAGAACTGATGAAAGACCAGGTCCGTGTTGCCTGTGGCTTCCAGTTCCAGTTCGATCCGGGAGTAGCTCAGAGCGGTTAGGAAACATCTTGAGACTTTCGACTCAACAAACTCAGCGTCACTACGTTCTGCCCGCGGGCGAGGAATGGCCCACCTCTCTTCCCCAACCCATATGGGGAGATACTCGGCCGTCCAGGTGGCACCGATCTGCCCGACGGTGGTGTCTTGGGCCCACATTTTTGCGGTCAAATCATTCTCGCTGCCCACCGGCAAGCTCGCCATCGGAAGTTTTCGGAGGCTGCTGGTTATCAAGAGTGCGAGGAAAAGGAGCAACGCAAGAGCCGCCAGGCGCTCAAGCCAAGGTCTACGGTCATCCAGCGAAGAGGGGTCGGCCTGGAAGACGAGGCCCAGGGTGGCTGAGACACCAGCAACCCCCAGAGCAGGCAAGGCCATGAAGCGCCAAGGGTATTGGAGCATAGAAAGGAAAGGTTGAAGGAGCTTCCAGATCAGGAGCGATGGAAGCGAGACCATGAAAACGGAGCCCAAAGCGACCAGACCCAAGAAAACTGCGTGGGAGTGCCAGGGACCCCGGTGGCGTTGCCAGGACCAGGCGGCCGCCAGGGCTCCCAGGATCAGGGAGATCGCCGCAACCAGCCCCAGGGGATGCTCGGCCTTTACCCCCTGGTCTGGAAAATACCGGTAGATGAGGAATGGGGAGATGGTCTCAGTCAACGGCACCAGGTGGCGCTGGTAGCCGGTGGAGTTGAAGTCTTCCCGCAGATGAACCCATTGACCCTCGCCTAGAACCGGTAGCCAATAAAAAGCGGCCAGTCCCAGCCCCAACACCAGCGCCCCCAATGACCGGCAGAACCTCTGCTTACCTTGAGGCCCTGTAAGCGACAATAGAATCAGATAGGCCAGAAGGACGGGGGTGAAGATCCAGGCGGAGAGATTGTGGGTCAAGATCAGAAAAGCGTATGATACCCCTCCCGCCATAGCATGGCCCGTCCGGCCCTCCGAGAAATAACAGAAGAAGCACCACAAGATCAGTGGGAAGAAGACGAAAGCCAAGGATTCTGCCAATGATCCCCGCACGTAGGTGTCAGCCAGATGGTACGGAAAATATACGTAGACTACAGAAGCCAGGAGCGCCCCCCAATGGTTGAGCCAACTGCGCACCCACAGGTACATGGTTAGCCCGGAGAGGAGAAGCCCGGCAGCGAAAGCGAACTTCAGGGCAGTGACGTACCCCATTCCCAACAGGTGCGGCAGCTCGGACAGGTAATACGATAGAGGCGAATAGAAGTTCAGCACCGGGTAGCCATAGCCGAAGGCGAAATTGGGGAACCAGCGGGGATAGAACTCTCCGGCATGAACGGCTTGATCCAGCGCAGCTAAGCGATAAAGATGGAACAGACCGTCATGCGATGTGAAGAAACCGGGACGAAATAGAGGAAAGGTGGCCGGGAGGGCGACCAGGAGGGAGAGCAGGAAACCGGGACAAGATCGGCTGGTCGGCTGGCCTCTTAAATTTGCCCTGAGCCTGGCCCATGCGCGCAAGGCCCTTTACCCTCCGAACATGCGGTGAAGATCCCTGGGCCCACGGGCTGCAGCGGCCATCTTCATCATCTTCTGCATCTGCCGGAACTGGGCCAACAGTTGGTTGATCTCCTGCGGCGTCGTGCCGCTACCTCGAGCGATGCGACGTTTACGGCTTCCGTCAATGATGTTGGGATTATGCCGTTCTTGCAGGGTCATGGAGCTGATGATGGCCTCCAGACGTTTGAATTGTTTATCGGATAGGGCATCGTCGTAGCCCGGGAACCTGGCTGCCCCGGAGAAGCCCGGGATCATCTCTAAGACCTGGCTCAAGGGCCCCATCTTTTTCACCTGCCGCAGTTGCTCCAGAAAGTCCTCCAGGTCCAAGCTGGCCGTGCGTAGCTTCTCCTCCAGTTTCTGGGCCTGCTTCTGGTCGTAGGCGGCCTGCGCCTTTTCGATCAGGCTCAGGACATCCCCCATGCCCAGGATCCGTGAGGCCAATCGCTCCGGGTGGAAGGGCTCCAGGGCATCGGTTTTCTCGCCGACGCCAATGTACTTGATGGGAACGCCGGTGACCGCCCGGATGGAAAGCGCTGCCCCGCCCCGAGCATCGCCGTCGACCTTGGTCAGGATGAGTCCGGTGAGCCCCACCCGCCGGTGAAATTCCTCGGCCACCCGCACGGCCTCCTGCCCGGTCATGGCATCCGCCACCAGTAGCACCTCCCCCGGCGAGGTCCTGGCCCTCACTCGCTCCAGCTCGGCCATCATCTCGTCGTCCACGTGCAGGCGGCCGGCCGTGTCCAGGATCACCACCGAATAGGCCATCTCTCTGGCCCTTTTCGCTGCATTGGCGCAGATCTGCGGTGGGGGCACCTGGCTGCCCTCGCTGTACACCGGGATATCGAGCTGCTTGCCCAGGGTGAGGAGTTGTTGGATAGCTGCCGGCCGACGCACGTCCGCCGCCACCAGCAGAGGGCGCTGGCCAGCCTTGCGCAGTTGCCAGGCCAGCTTGGCGGCGGTGGTGGTCTTCCCAGAACCCTGTAGGCCCACCAACATGACTACAGTTGGAGAGCCAGATAGGGAGATCTTGCTTAGCCCTCCACCCAGGGTGGCGATCAGCTCCTCGTTGACGATCTTGACCACGGCCTGGGCAGGGGTCAGGCTGGAGAGCACCTCAGTGCCCACGGCCCTGGCCCGGACACGCAACAGGAAGTCGCGGACAACCTTGAAGTTAACGTCGGCTTCCAGGAGTGCCAGGCGCACCTCCCGTAGGGCCTCGTCTACATCTGCCTCTCTGAGCACGCCCTTTCCCCGCAGCTTTTGAAAGACGCCTTGCAGTCGTTCGCTCAGGCTTTCAAACAATGAGCCTCGCCTCCGGGAATGTCAGCAGAATGACATTGTACTATGGCTCAGAGTGTGGGACAGCCGTGCAACGGGTACGACACCCGCCCTACGGCCCTGGCTGAGCCTCATCACATTGCCCAATGGCAGATAGCGATCTATCGAGTATCTGGATGGCCTCGTCTACTTCAGACGAGGTGATGATGAGCGGCGGCACCAGACGGATGGTGCGCTCACCGGTGGCGTTAATGATCAGCCCGTTCTCCAGTGCCCTCGCCACCAGGGGCTTGGCTACATCCCGGTCCAGGTCAAAGGCCAGCATCAATCCTAGCCCGCGGGTAGCGGTGATGACTGGATGTCTCTTCTTAAGCTCGTTGAGTCCTTCGAGAAAGTATGTCCCGGCCCTGGCGGCGTTCTCCACCAGCCCCTGTTCGAGTATGGTTCTCACCGTAACCAGGGCCGCGGCGCACACCAGCGGTGTACCTCCGAAGGTGGAGGCATGGTCGCCAGGCGTGAACACCGCCGCCTTCTCCTTGGCCAGGAGCACGCCGATGGGCAGCCCACCCGCGCTTCCCTTAGCCAGGGTGAAGACATCCGGCTCCACGTCGTAGTGCTGGTAGGCAAAGAGCTTTCCCGTCCGGCCCAGGCCTGACTGAACCTCGTCGAAGATCAGGAGCAGACCGTTGTCCTGGCACCACTCCTTCACGCCATTGATGTAGTCTCGGTCAGCGAGGTGCACGCCACTTTCCCCTTGAACTGGCTCCAGCAGAACAGCAATGGTCTTCTGGGTGGTGGCTTTTTTCAGCGCCTCCAGGTCGTTATAGGGAACCTGCTTGAAGCCGTCAGGCATGGGCGTGAATGGCAACTGGTACTTGGGCTGCCCCGTGGCGGCCACCGTGGCCAGGGTCCGGCCGTGAAACGAGTGCTCCGCGCTAAGGACCTCATAGGCGCCATCTTTATGTAGCTTACCGTACTTGCGGGCCAGTTTGATGGCCCCTTCGTTGGCTTCCGCGCCGCTGTTGCAGAAGAAGACCTTGTCGGCACAAGAGCTTTCCACCAGGAGCTGCGCCAATCGTACCTGTGGCACCGTATAATAGAGATTCGAGGTGTGGATCAGGGTTCGGGCCTGGTCGGCCACGGCCTGGGCGAGCGCCGGGTGAGCATGGCCCAGGGAGTTCACGGCGATGCCGGCCACCAGGTCCAGGTAGGCATTGCCGTCCTCGTCCCAGACCCGGCAGCCCTGGCCTTTCACCAGGACCACCGGCTGCCGGGCATAGGTATTCATCATGTAGCGCGCCTCGAGCTCGCGCCAGGTGCTCACTTGGCCCCTCCACGCTTGTTCTTCATGCTGTCCAGAAGATATTCGATGTTTTTGGACAGGGCCAGGCCGTTGGGCACGACCTGAGTGATCATCGTGCCCACGCCACGGTCGGTGAAGAGCTCGCGGATCAAAGCATGGGGCACCCGGCCGTCAATGATGTGGGTGCGCTTGACCCCCTCCAGGGCCTGGAGACAGGCCTTCACCTTGGGTATCATGCCGCCCGACACCGCCTGGCTCTGGATCAACTCCTGAGCCTGGGCGGCGGAGATGTGGGAGAGCAACTGGCCATTGGAGTCCAGGATGCCGGCCACATCGCTGAGCACGATCAGCTTCTCCGCTCTCAGGGTTCGGGCGATCTCGCCAGCCACCGTGTCGGCGTTCAGGTTCAAGGGCTGGCCGGCAGGCCCGGTGCCGATGGGCGCGATGACCACGATGTAGCCGGCGCTGACGATGGTGTTGAGCAACTCCAGGTTAATGGCAGTTATCCTGCCCACCAGGCCCAACTGGGGGTCCTCTATTTCAGCCTGGATCAGGCCTCCATCCAGTCCTGAGATCCCTAGTGCTTTGCCGCCCAGGGCGTTGATGGCCGATATGAGCTCGGTGTTCACCTTTCCCACCAGCACCATCCGGACCACCTCCATGGTGGGTTCGTCGGTCACCCTCAGGCCCTGGACGAAGCGAGGCTCTACCCCCAGCCGCTTCAGCCACAGGTTGATGTCCGCGCCGCCGCCGTGGACGATCACCGGCTCGATCCCCAGGCTCTTGAGCCATACTATGTCTTGCAAAGTGGTATCGCCCGAGCCCAGGGTGCTCCCGCCCACCTTTATGACCAGGGTCTTGCCGGCGAA
>DYIS01000045.1 GCA_020723545.1 Ktedonobacter racemifer | reverse complement strand
ATCAGTACGCTTACGTTTGGGCAGATGATGGACGCCGAGGCATCGTTGTCCTTCCTTGGGTTGGGCCTCCAGCCGCCGGACGCGAGCTGGGGCTTGATGCTGAGTGACGCTCGGGGCTATATCAGGCATGCCTGGTGGGCAGAGACATTTCCAGGGCTAGCCATCGTTATCACAGTACTGGCCGCAAACGTAGTGGGTGATTGGCTGCGGGACTATCTCCAGCCTGAATTGAGAAGAGCGGCTCGTTGAAAGGGTGCCTTCCAAGACGGAGCATTGTTGTACATAGAACCTCTCAACATCTAGGCAGCATATGGCTTTCACCAGAAGGGCATTCCCCGCGAGGGAAAAACCTCAAGTGACCTGATTCTTGGTGACAGAGATCGCCGTATGATGAAGGCCAACGAGATGCTGGCTCCTTGGTCAGATCCGAGTATGCGGTTGTCGAGTGAATCGTAACTTGGCGCAACCTTTTGTCGTTTAGGCCCGCACGCAGCTAACGCCAGTGGGCTGGCTCTGTGGCAGACTTTAGTGAACATAGCTGCGGCAAGAACGATGCTGATCGTCTCTAGATCTTTGGAGAAAGTATCGAGGCTGCACCCGAAGCAACGCAGATCTGTTTTATTGTATTCTGCGATGTTTCACGATCCTCAACATGTCAAATCATTTTAACTAGGTAACCAAAGTGGAAATCTGCCCACGCACGCCCCCACGGCTGGCCGTGCACTTCAAAGCAAGGGGTATCCACGATACTCTACGGCCGCGTCGAAGAGGGCCACCACATTCTCCGGCGGCACGTCGGGCTGGACATTATGGACCTGACCAAACACAAATCCTCCGCCAGGAGCGAAAACGGCCATTCGCTGGCGCACGTCTTGCCGGACCTCCTGGATGCTGCCATGTGGCAACACCCATTGGGTGTCACCGCCTCCACCCCAAAAGGTCAGGTCGCTTCCGAATTCCTTCTTCAGTCGCTCCGGTTCCATGTTCCGGGCGGAGGTCTGCACCGGATTAAGGATATCCACACCGGCGTCGATGAACTCGGGGATGAAATCGTACACCGAGCCGCAACTGTGCAGGAAGACGTAGAGCGGGCTGTGGTCCTTGACGTACCGGTACAGCCGTTGGTGGCAGGGCTTGAGCAACTGGCGGTAGGTCTCCGGCGAGATCAGGGGCCCTGTTTGCATGCCCAGGTCGTCGCCGAACTGGATGACCTGGATGTACTCGCCGACGGCTTCCAGGTAGCGCCTCAGGTTTTCAAGATTTACCTCGGTGATCCTTTGCAGGAGAGCCGAGGCGAAGGCCTTGTTCCCGGCCAGGTCCAACATGAACTGTTCCCAGCCACGCAGGCTCTGAGCCGCCTCCAGGACATTGCCTCCAAAGGCGCCGACGACGGCGTACGGCGTTTTCTCGTACAGTTGACGGGCCCGCCTCCGGAGCCGTCTCAACAGCTCCGCATCCAACAGTTGCCAATCGTAGCTCTCGATGTCAGCCAGGGTTGACGCCTCGGCCAACGGGTGATATATCTCGTCGAAATACCATCCATGAGCGGGGCGCCGACGCACCAAGCGGCCCCTTTCGCGCAGGTACTGTGAGCCATCGTCGCCCTGCACGATGGCGCAGGCCACCGGTATCTTCGCCGGAGTGCCATCAGGCAGCCGGAAATCCTGCCAGGGCCCGAGCTGGTCCGCATCCAGGGCCACCACGTCCACGGCGAATCGCTTCAGCACGGCAGCGTCAACCCCGGCCAGTTGTTGGCCCATGTCGTATACCCTGATCTCGCCCTCCGAGATGCCCAGATGCGCCCTCAATCGGGCGTAGGCCACGGCGGTGATGCCGGTGGAACGCGTGGCACCGGAGTCGATGGGCACCATGTCCGGCTCGCCGTGCGCCAGGGCGGCCAAAACCCGTTCGCGGGAATTCAAATGCCACCTCCCGAATCATATAGAGCTCCCTGGGCACGCGTAATCTACTACTCACCAGGGGAATTGTCAAACCGCTATGGTCAACGCCGTGCCAATCCTGTATAATACGAGTACAAAGGCCACACCAGGTATTATGGTCCCCGGTGACCTCTACAGTATTTAAGGAGTGCGGTAGATGGTGGATTGGGCGAAACTGCTTTTCGGGTTCATGCTTGTGGTGGTGGGGGGAATTTTGCTCTTACCTGCCACCGGGCTCGTGGCCCTGGGCGCCTGGCAGGTCTGGTCCTACGTGGCCCTGGCGGTGGGCGCGGGCTTCTACCTGCCAGCCCTCCTTTGGCGAGGACAAGGCAGCCTCTCGTGGCTATCGATGCCCGGCACGATCTTCCTGGTGAACGGCCTGGCCCTGCTCTACTCCTCCTATGTTGGGGCCAGGGCCTGGCTCTACCTGTGGACGTTGGAGCCGTTGGCGGTGGGATTCGGCTTCTACGCCATGTATCTCCTGGGCCGTCGCCACGGGGCCCTGCTCCTGGCCGGCAAGATCATGACCCTCACTGGGCTGGTCCTTCTGGCAGCCTTCGCCAGCCTGGTCGCCACCGAGCCTGTAGCCCGGCTCCTGGGCCCCGCCATCCTGGTGGGGCTGGGCCTCTGGGTGGTCTTGAAAGCTCTCCTGGGCGGACGCAGGCCCAGGCTGGATAGAGGAGGTTAGCATGCGATCGGCAGCGCTCTTCTGGGGACTGGTGCTGGTTGTACTGGGGCTGCTTCTCTTCCTGAGCAACCTGGGCGTGCCCTGGGCTCAGCCCGGCGGCCTCTTTGGCTGGGGTCTCACCGCCCTGGGGGCGTTCCTCCTCCTGAGTTCGCTCTTGAACGCCCGGCGCCGCTACCGCCTTTTCCCGGGCATCTGGTTCATCGGCACGGGCATCTACCTCCTGCTGGCGAACTACCGCCTCCTGGGCAATTTCGGCTTCGATGTGCTGTGGCCTGGCTTTCTCATCACCTTCGGCCTGGCCTTCTACCCCATGGCTTTCGTGGATCGGGACCCCGGACCGGTCTTCCCGGGCACCGGCGCCGTGCTCATCGGTGCCCTGGTCCTGGCCTGGAACATGGGCTACATCCCCTACCAGTGGGACGTGCTATGGCCGTCATTCTTCGTGATCCTGGGCCTGTGTTTCTTCGCCCTCTTCCTGGCCCGACCGAGCTCGTGGGGGGTGTTGATACCGGCGGCGGTGAACCTGAGCATCGGTTTAGCCTCGTTCCTCGTGACACTCAACCGGGTCTCGGAGAAGGCCGGGCTGTATCTCCTGAGTCTATGGCCCATACTCATCGTGCTGGCTGGGCTGGCGCTGATCCTGGACGCCATTCTCGGCGGTAAGGGCCGGGAGGCAATCAGGTAATCCGGAACGAGTGCCCTCGGCAGGCCTTGGGGCTGAAAAACGCACCGGCTTATGATATACTGGATATAGGTGAACAGGATGTGGACGCGAGTACTGGCGCTGGCCGCGCTGTTGCTCGTAGCCTCGGGCTGCGGCGAGCCGGTTGAACCACCAAGACCTACTGCCCTTTCCTTCACGCCACCCGCGCCCACCCCGACGGAGACCAGGGTCAAGGAAGACGAGGCGTTTACCATGGCCAGGCAGCACATGGTAGAGTCCCAGATCAAGGCCCGAGGGGTGACCGACAGCGACGTCCTGGCCATCATGCGGAAGGTGCCCCGGCACCTTTTCGTCCCCCCGGAGCTTCTGGACCAGGCCTACGCCGACCATCCTCTGCCCATCGGCGAGGGCCAGACCATCTCCCAGCCCTACATCGTGGCCCTGATGACCGAGTATCTCAAGCTCAAGCGCGGGGACAAGGTGTTGGAGATCGGCACGGGCTCGGGATACCAGGCCGCCATCCTGGCCGAGCTCACGGATCAGGTGTACACCGTGGAGATCATCCCCAGTCTGGGGAAAAAGGCGGAGGGGAGGTTAAAGTCCCTGGGCTACACCAACGTCCAGGTGAAGGTGGCCGATGGGTACTACGGGTGGGAAGAGCATGCCCCATACGATGCCATCGTCGTTACCTGCGCGCCGGACCACGTCCCCCCGCCCCTGGTCCAACAGTTGAAAGATGGAGGGCGGATGGTGGTGCCCGTGGGCCCGCCCGGAGCATACCAGACCCTTAAACAAGTGGTCAAGATGGGCGACAAGGTGGTGTCCTATGACCTGGGCGGGGTGGTCTTCGTGCCCATGACCGGGAAGCATTGACCGCCGCTGATGGGGCAAAGCGGCTCCAGTGGTGGCAAAAAGGGACGGTCCAGGAGGGAGACTAGACCCTACGCCGAATGCCGCGGGGCACGTTTTCCATCCCGTTCCGTGGACCAGGTTGTCCTGGCCAGGGGATAGATCGCCACCAACCCCAACAGGTAGAAGAGCCCGGCGCCGACCTCCGTCCAGGTAAACCCCCAGGTGACGTTGGCCATGGTGGCCAGGACCGAGGCCACCACCGAGGCGCAGCCATTGGCCGCCCAGGCCCAAGGGATCCACCCCGGGGCTAGGGCTTCGGTGACCTTTATCCCCAACGGAAAGGGCGCCCCCATGATAAACCCCAGGGGCAAGAGGAGCCCCACCGAGCTCACCACCCTCACCACCCGACCCTGGCCCAACAACCACGGACTAAGCCAGGACAACGCTTGCGGCAGGGCCGCGGCCAAAAGACCCAACAGCAAGAGCACCGGCATCAAAGCCCCCGGCTTTTTTCCTAGAACCAGGCTCCCCAGGCCCGAGGCCACCAGCAGGGCGAAAAGGACCCCGGCGATGGCGTAGACTGGCTGACCCAGGTACAGGATGAACTGTTGCAACAACGGCATCTCGATGAACATATAGCCGGCGCCCAACAGGAGAAAGTAGACTACCAGCCGCAGCCCACGGCCTGGACCTACCCTGGCCCTGGCGAGACGGCCCCGGGCCAGGGCCAGCGGCAACAGGATCAACACTGTGGTAACCACCAGGAGGACCGCTAATAGGGCCAGGAGCACCAGATATCCGCTGCCCCCGAAGGGCTGCCAGGTCTTTCCCAGGCGGGCCAGGACCTCCGGAGTCTGGCTCAGCCTGAAGAAATGAAAGAAGAATGGCCGGGTGTCGACAGTCGGGGAGAGCTCGTATTGGTACCGTTTCAGGAAGCCGCTGCGGCCAGCGGACAGAATGGCGCCAAATCCCAGGTAGTGCTCATCCCGGGGGTAGACGTTGAAAAGGTTAGATTCCTCAGGTCGGAGGCCCGGGAGGTAGACCAGGTCGAAGCCCCGCTCCTGGCAGAACTCCCGGATCGAGGCGATCTCCTCCGGCGCCAGCTCTCCCCTCTTCACCAGGAGGCTGAACGTGGAGAAGGTTCGGTAGGCGGCCAGGCTCCTGACCGGCTCTGCCCCCTGTACCCGGTCTAGCATGGCTATGGCGGTGGCCACGGCCCGCAACTCCTCGGAGGGGGGCCACTGCAGCCAGCGCGTGGCCACTAGGAATCCGCCGGGACTCAGGTGCCGATAGTACTCCAGAAAGGCATCCACGGTGTAGCCGTAGCTCTCCAGCAGGCTGTAGGCCCCAGAGGAGACAGGCCGGTAAGAATCCGCCAGTGCCAACACCACTAGGTCGTAGGTGGCCCCAGAACCGGCCAGGAAGCTCCGGGGGCCTTCCACCTGTACTTGCACCCGGGGGTCGAAAAAGGCCTTCCCCCCGTAGACCCTGACCGCCTCCAGGGCCAGGGGGTTCGTCTCTACCACCTGGACCTGCCTGGCCCCCTGGCCCAGGGCGGTCAAGAGGTCCAGGTTGCCCCGAGGGGAGACCAGGAGCACCCGAGCTTCCGGACGCAGGCGATAGGGCAAGGCTCCGGGAAGGAAAGAGGTGAATTCCAGTTGGCGGTCAGAGCCGTCCCAACGGACGATCGGCAAAAGGTCATCGCCGTCCACTGTCAGTCCCAATTCAGGTGGGAAAGGCTTCCCATAAGCCAGGCTGATCCCCGGGGCAGAGCGAATGGACGAGCTCTCCACCACATCCACCCGGGAATAGGCGTTCCACCGGGTGCTCAGGAGCCGGGCGTCCGGGAAGCGCCGGGTCAGGCTAAGGGCCTTGTACGGCGACATCCGCACCTCCAGTGCCGCCGGCGACCAAAGGCCGAGCACCAAGAGCCCAGCCACCGCCACAAACCAGGGGGCGCTCTGTCCAGCCAGTCGCCAGCCGCACCTTCTGTCCTCTGCTCTCTCTTCTCTCGACCGGACCCCTAACCAGAAAAACCAACCGGCTATGATCCCCAACAGGCTGGCAAAGACCACTGTCCCGGCTCCGGCCAAGACTGGAAGAGCCAGGACCGCCGCCAGGCAGCCCGCTCCTGAGCCAGCCAGGTTCCAGGAGTAGACTATCTCCGCCTCCCGAGCCAACGTGGACAGCAGGTGGCCCAGGGCCAGGCCGGAGAAGAGAAAGGGGAGTGCCAAAGCCAGACAGAGGACTATGAGATAGAGCGGTTGGCGGCTGTCCCAACCCAGCCGATAGGAGTCGAAGGGAAGATAGTTGGCCGCCAGGTAGCCGCCCACGCAGGCAACCGCGAATGCCGCCGACGCCAGGCAGGCAAACCGCAGGTCAGGCTGGTGCTTTCGCAAAACGGGCAGATACAGGAGAGAACCGCTGGCCCCAAAGCCCAGGAGGGCCAGGCTTACCGCCAAGAAGGCATAGTGGTAGCCCTGGGCCACTGAGAACAGGCGGGTCAAAGCTATCTCAAAGACCAGGGTGGCGGAGGTAAGCGCAAATATTCCCCCGCGGGTGGCGGTGGTGATTGGCATGGTAGGCCGCCCCGCGGCATGAGGGGCTCATCTCGAGCCATCCAAGGCCTGGTCAGAGAAGCGACGGGTACGATCCTCTTCGCTAGAAAAGAAAACACATTGCTTCCTGGTGCGAGAACCTAGCGGAGCTCCTTGCGCATGATCAGGTCGATGGTCCGGAAACCCAGCTTGCAATAGAGTCCCTGGGCCGCCAGATTGTGCCAGGCTACCATTAGTCCCAGGTGGCGGTAGCCACGACGCCGGGCGAAGGATTCGGCCCGCTGCATCAAGCGTTGGCCTAGGCCATGGCCTCGATGGGAGTCCTCCACGGTGACGTCGTAGACCCAGGCCAGCTTCTCGCCGGTGAACACGTCGGCCGTCTCGCCCAGCCACACGTATCCAAGAACCCGGCCCTGGGGGCCCTCCGCCACGAACGCCGTGGTGGAAGGCCGGGCGAAGAACGTCTCGAAACTCTTCCCCATGGTCTCCTGGAAGTCCTGAAAGCTCATCCCATCCCTCTCCCACGGCGGCAGGCTCTCCCAGGCGGTCTGGATGGAGCTCTCACGGATATACGGTACGTCTGCGGCGACGCTTCGGCGAATGCGGATGCCGCGCAAAGCTATCCCCCCGTGACGTCGGCGTAGGCCACCCAGCCAAGGCCACTGAAAAGGGGAGGGGTGAAACTACGAAATACCGTCAGGGAACCGGCCAGGGCCGCCTCGGCCAGCCAACGGGTGAATGGAGAGAGGTTCTCCAGGATGGAAAGTTCCTCTTCGGCAAAGTAACGGGCCTCAGCTACCTCTACCCCATCAGCGCGAGGCACGCCGGCCAGGGGCTCCAGGGCAAAAACGGCGTAAAGGTTATTGTCAAGTTCGCGGACCTGGTCCCGCACTGCCACCAACCCCAGGACCCTGGTGTACACCCCCGTCTCCTCCTGGACCTCTCGCACTGCTGCTAGGTCAAAGGTCTCGCTTTGTTCGGCATAACCGCCAGGGATAGTCCAGCGGCCCAGGCCGGGCTCCTGGTTGCGCTTCACCAGGAGCACCTGCCGATCCTTGACCACCAGACCACCCACGCCCAGGCTGTAGGCGCCGAAAAAGATATACCCACAATTAAGGCAGGAGGGCCTTGAGTGGCCCCCCAGGCTTTGCATCACCAATTCCCGCCCGCAGCGGGGGCAGAATCTCATGTCCGGTTCCAAAGCTACTCCTTAACCCTCTCTATGTGGGCACCCAAGGCCTGAAGTCTCTCCTCGATGCGCTCGTAGCCCCGGTCGATCTGGCCGATGTTGCCGATCACGCTGGTCCCCTCGGCGCACAGGCTGGCGATGAGCAGGGCCATGCCGGCCCGGATGTCCGGACTCTCCATGATCTCCCCCCGGAGCCTGGAGGGACCCACCACCACCACCCGGTAGGGGTCGCACAGCACGATCCTGGCCCCCATGGCGATGAGCTTGTCTACGAAGAACATGCGGCCCTCGAACATCTTCTCGAAGATCAAGATCGTACCCCGGGCCTGGGTGGCCACCACGATGGCGATGCTGATCAGGTCGGTGGGGAAGCCCGGCCACGGTGCGTCATCGATCTTGGGGATGGCGCCGTGGGCATCGGAGACTATCTTCAAGCGCTCGTGGCGCGGCACGAAGATGTCGCGACCACGCACCTCAGCCTTGATGCCCAGGCGCCGGAAGGCTAACAGGATCATCCGCAAATGCTCGGGGATAGTGTTGGCGATGGTTATCTCGCTGCCGGTGACTGCTGCCAGCGCGATGAAGCTGGCGATCTCCGTGTGGTCCACCACCACCTCATGGCTGCCCCCGGAGAGCTTTTCCACGCCCTGGATGACCAGGCTGCTGGTGCCTATGCCGGATATCTTCGCCCCCAGGGAGTTGAGGAAATGAGCTAGGTCCTGGACGTGGGGCTCCGAGGCGGCATTGTGGATGACCGTAGCTCCCTTGGCCAGGGCCGCCGCCATCATGGCATTCTCGGTGGCGGTGACGCTGGTCTCATCCAGCAGTATCTCTGCGGCTCGCAGGTGTCCCCTGGCCTTCATCCGATAGCCGCGCCCCACCCGGATGTCTGCTCCCAAGGCCCGCAAGGCCAGGAGGTGCGTGTCCACCCGACGGCGGCCGATGACGTCGCCGCCCGGTGGCGGAAGCTCGATGTCGCCGCAGCGGGCCAGCATGGGGCCGGCCAGCAGGATCGACGCCCGGATCTGCCGGCAGAGCGCCGGGTCCAGGGCCGCCTTGCGCACGTTCAATGCCCGCACCGTCAATTCGTGATCGCCGCTCCAGCGGACCTCCACCCCCAGGTCGGACAGGATGGCCAGCATGTTGTCCACGTCCCGGATTACCGGCACGTTGCGGAGCACTATCTCCTGATCGGTCAAAAGACACGCGGCCAGGATAGGCAGCGCAGCATTCTTGTTACCTGCCGGCACCACTCTTCCCGCCAGGGAGTACCCGCCCTGCACCACGAACTTCTCGCCCAATACTCTCCTCCCGAACTAAGCATCCTTAAGCGGTATGCATTGGGGACAGATGGTTCAGTCGAGGACTTGAAGGCCCGCCGCCAGCCTATCTTCGACGACTGAAGGAAACGGCCCGGGATGCAATCCCAGGCCCAATCTAAGCGGGTTTGACGGGGCTTTCTAGGTCGCCGATTTGCCCTCCTTCGGCTTTCGGGGCCGGGAGCGCTCCAACGCCGCGATCTTTTCGAGGCGCCGCTGGTGCCGCTCCGCCTCAGAGAAGTCCGTTGCCAGCCACATCTGCACGATGTCCCGAGCCAGCCCCCGGCCCACCACCCGGGCGCCCAGGCAGAGCACGTTGGCGTTGTTGTGTTCCCGGCTCATGCGGGCACTGAAGGTGTCTTGGCACGGGGCTGCCCGGATGCCCTTGATCTTGTTGGCGGCGATGGCCGTGCCGATGCCAGTGCCACACACCAGGATGCCCCGGTCGAAGTCTCCTTTGGCTACCGCCAATCCCACCTCTTTGGCCACATCTGGATAGTCGCTGGGCGCCGTGTCATAGCTCCCGAAGTCCTCATAAGCGATGCCCAACTCATCCAGAAGCTCCATGAGGTCTCGTTTCAGGGAGTATCCCGCATGGTCACACCCCACGGCCACGATCATGAACTCTTCCTCACAGCATCCTTAATTCAGTACTGGATCAGCGAGAAGACCTGATAGTCGCCGATCTTCTGCTTTCCGTTCAGGAAGGTCAGGTCGATCAGGAACGCCGTCCCGATCACGGCGCCCCCCAGCCGTTTCACCAGGTCGATGGCGGCGGCAATGGTCCCACCGGTAGCCAGGACATCGTCGAAGACCAGCACCCTCTGCCCGGGCTCGATGGCATCCTTGTGGATCTCCATAGCATCGGTACCGTACTCCAGGGCATACTCCACCCGCACCTTTTCCGCGGGGAGTTTGCCGGGCTTGCGCACCGGGACGAACCCTGCCCCCAGCTTGTAGGCCAGCGCCGCGCCGAAGATGAAGCCCCGGGCCTCCACGCTGACCACCAAGTCCACCGGGCGGTCGCGGTAGTGCTCGGCCAGCTGGTCAATGGCCTGGTGGAAAGCTGGAGGGTTCTTCGCCAGCGTGGTGATGTCATAGAACAGTATCCCTTTCTTAGGGAAATCCGGTACCTCCCGGATGATATCTTGCAGCCGCATTTCTGCCTCCTGAGGTTGGTGTTTCCGGTGCCACGCACCGGCGGATTGTAGCAAATCGCCAGGCCAAAATCAATCTTGGGCCAGTCGACCGATTACCACCAGGCGATGCGTATCCACCCGATACGGGTGACAGGTGATCAGGGTCACCACCGCCTGCGACGTGGGTTGGAGCACACCCAGGTCTTTTGCCGAGATGATCCTGGCCTCAGTCACCAAGTAGCGCCAGGGCCAGTTCTGGCCGAAGATCAGAATCTCATCGCCGGGCTTCAACTCCTCCAGACGTCGAAAGACCTGGCCGTACACATCGTTGTGCCCGGAGAGCACCAGGTTGCCGGCCTCTCCCAACAGGGCCGAGCCCGGGCGATGGCCCACACCCCGCTTCAGCTCTTGCCACGAGTCGCCCGGCACGATGGCGGAATCCAGGCCGATGGCCGGGATGACGATGCGGGTCGGAGGCTCGGGAGCCAGGGCGCGCTGGCTTAGGGGGGCAGCTCTCCCCTCCTTGGGCCGACGTTCAGGGGCCAGCAACTCCACTGCACCGGCCTCAGCTCGGGGCAAAGCAGCCTCCTCTCTCGCTTCCGATGCCAAGGCCAGCGGGCTCTGGCTCTCCGGGGCCAGACGATTGCCCAACACTTCCCCGCCGATGTAGGCTTCCGCCACCAGAACCAAAAGGGCGGTCAGAGCTGCCACCTCCACTGCCAGGAGCAGGGTGTCCACCGCCTGCCGGAGACCCTTTCTGCGGGGTCTTCCCTGGGCCTCGTGCCGCGGGGCTCTGGAGCTCGTCGCCCGAGCCATCGGGCGCAGATAGCACCCCGCAAAGCCCCCGGTCCGCCCGGAACCACCCGCAAGTGCCAGACCAGGCCCATGCGATCTGTGCTCATCGCGCTCCAGAGCTGAGGCTATGGCCCGCAGGTCACTTGCCAGAGCCTCCTGGCGCTTGCGTGCCACCAAGGCCTCTGCCTCCGAGAGGGTGATCTGACCCAGGTATCGCCCGCCCATGTGCCTCGCCTGCCTTTGCGTCGCCTAAGCTACCTCGGCCTCGTAGACCTTCACCCCGCGCCGGGCCAGCTCAGATATGAGCACGTCGGGCACAATGCAGGCCTCCGGCGCGAAGACGCCCTTCTCCCGAACGTCACCCCGGGCTAGCATGACCGCGCCGATGGCCGCCGGTATGCCGGTGAGCCGTCCCATTTTGTCAACGGCGCTGTAAGTATAGTGCTTGGCGACGCCATCTTTAGTGCCCAGAACGTCCACCCGCATGGCCGATGCCGGTATTCCCCCGGCCCGGAAGATGCCCTCGATGGAATGGATCATCCGGGAGACCGTGTCGATCTTCTGGGGGGTGTCGGTCAGGTGCAGCCACACGAAGAGGGCGGCCAGTTGATCGTTCCACTTGGGAGTCAGGGCGCCCTTCAGACTAACGGTCTTAGCCTTGATGTAGCGGGGGATGGTCAACGGTTCGGGGTGGCCACAATGGAAAACCTCCACCTTCCCCAGGGGCTCGGGGAACTCCACCATCTCTTTACCGCTCATGGCCGGCACGTCCAGCCATTGGCCGTCCAAGTAAGTGGGGACCTTGCCGGTTACGGCGTAGAAGACATGCTTGATCACCGCCAGGCCCTGGGAATCGGCGGCCCCGCCGGCCCAGGCCACCTTGATCTCTCCTACCTCGTCCAAGAGGTCAGCGCCCTTCCTGGCCATCACATTGGTCAACCCGGGGGTCCACCCCAGCCCAGTTATGGCGGTGACCCCGGCTTCCCTGGCCGCGCCGTCCTGGGCCAAGACCTCCTGCATGGGGCCGTAGTCGTCGCAGATGTCCACATAGTTCACCCTGGCCTGCACTGCCGCCTTCACCATGTCCGGCGCGAAGCGATAGAAAGGACCGATGCATCCCACCGCGGCGTCTGCCCCCAAGAGGACGCTCACCAGGGAGTCCTGGCTATTGGCGTCCACGAAGGCGGCCTGGGCCCGTCCCCCCAGGCTCGAGGCCAGTTTCCTGGCGTTCTCCACGCGATAGTCCGCGATCACCACCTGAGCATCGCTGAACTCCAAGAGGTCCTTGACCACGAAGCTCCCCATGTCGCCGCAACCGCCTAAAACCACGATCCTCACGCTCTATCTCCACATATTGATCTGGCCCGGACCTGGGGACAAGAGGTTGAAGCTGCCGGAGATCGAAGCGCCGGCCAGGCAAGTATACCATCGGCTCCATGGCAAGTCAATGAATCGAGTTGGCTCATCAAAAATCTTACTCTGAAGGG